>NZ_JBLVXX010000014.1:0-103605 GCF_048283985.1 Enterobacter cloacae complex sp. 6730903
TAGTCGTCGGCAGCGTCAGATGTGTATAAGAGACAGGTTATATGTATGCAGTTTACTGCGGGATTCACAAGATATATTGTACAATTCGAAATGGCGTCGCAGAGTTGTACATGCCAGGAAAAGGCGCAAAGAAGCCGTGTAAATCGTTGAGTTGTAAATTATTTGTTGGGCAATTAATGTGCTATAACAGAGTTCTCCCCACGTGTTTTCGTGGTCACCCCCTCAATCTTCAGGATTAGCATGCTCACAACCATTATTTACCGCAGTCATATCTGCGAGGACGTTCCAGTGAAAGCGCTGGAAGACATGGTCGCTGCTGCAAATTGTAGAAATCGCCAGTTCGATGTGACGGGGATTTTGCTGTTTAACGGCACACACTTTTTTCAGTTACTTGAAGGGCCCGCTGATAACGTTAAGGAGATCTATGAGCTCATCTGCCGTGACCCTCGGCATCACAACGTGGTCGAGTTGTTAAGCGATCACGGGCCTTCAAGACGTTTTGGCAACGTGGGTATGGAGCTCTTTGACCTTCGTCAGTACGACACCGACGAAGTGCTGCAACAGGTACTCGATAAAGGCACAACCCGCTATCAGCTGACCTATAACGATCGCGCCCTGCAATTTTTCCGCACCTTCGTTGAGGCCACTGAAAAAGCCAACTACTTTGAGCTGCCTCCGGCTGACGCCTGGGAATTTGTCACCGAAAATACGCCGTTATCCTCCCAGCCAACGGTTGTGGCAAAGGGTGCGGACTGTAGTTTCGCATTTCAACCTATCGTCGATCCGTTTATGCAGCAGGTGGTTTCCTGGGAAGCCCTGATCCGCACGCCGTCCGGTGACTCCCCGGAAAGCTACTTTTCCAACCTGTCGCGTGAGGCGCTGTACGAATCGGATCTGAAGAGTAAGCAGGTGGCTTTGTCGATGGCCAGCGCGCTGGGCCTACAGACTCAAACGTTGTCCATTAATCTGCTGCCGATGACGCTGGTCAATGTTCCTGGCGCCGTCGATTTTTTACTGACGGCAATTGAGGCGAACGGTTTTGTGCCGGAGCAAATTGTGGTCGAGTTCACCGAGAGCGAGGCGATCTCGCGCTTTGAAGAGTTCACCAGCGCGGTCAGACAGCTTAAAAGCGCCGGGATCAGCGTGGCTATCGATCACTTTGGCGCGGGATTTGCCGGTCTGCAACTGCTGGCTCAGTTCCAGCCGGACAGAATCAAGATCAACCGTGACTTGATTGCCAACGTGCACAAGAGCGGCCCGCGTCAGGCGATCATTCAGTCAATTATTAAATGCTGCGCCTCCCTGGAAATTCTGTTCTGTGCGGTAGGCGTAGAGCTGGCTGAAGAGTGGATGTGGCTGGAATCTGCCGGGATTTCTCAGTTCCAGGGACACCTTTTCGCCAGCCCGCGTCTGGGGGGCATTCCGGCGATTGCCTGGCCCGAGAAAAAGTACGATTTATAAAAACCTGTACGTAACTCTTCAAAGTGACCTGTACGTACGGCTAAATTTATACAACAATACATTAACGAGTGAGTGGTTCTTTGAGCCATTCACTTGTCTCAGAATGAGGAGTTAGTTATACAAATGATTTGTACAATCTGATAAGGTTGGTTTGGTTAGGTATGGAAGTATTGTGCGTGAGGGAGTTAATGGCCTATTACAGTATCGGCGAAGTGGCCGAACGATGCGGTATCAACCCCGTTACGCTGCGTGCCTGGCAGCGCCGTTATGGATTGTTGAAGCCGCAGCGAAGCGAAGGGGGTCATCGTCAGTTTGACGATGAAGATATCCTGCGTATCGAAGAGATCAAACGCCTGATGAAAACGGGTGTTTCGGTCGGTAAAGTAAAAGCGCTTCTTGAAAATACAGAAGTGATGACTCAGGGGAACTGGGCATCGTTTCAGGAAGAGATGTTAACCGTTCTGCGCTATGCCAATCCGGCAAAACTGCGCGCTAAAATCGGCGAGTTCCGCCGTGACCATGCGATGGATGTTCTGATAGACAACATCATCACCCCTGTGCGGCAGCGAATGAACCAGGACCAGAATACGGTGCGTCACATGGCGAGCCTGCTTGATGGTGTCCTGATTGAGTTTGCCGTTGCAAGCCTGGGTGAGTCGCGAAAAAAAGCAGGTAAAGATGCGCTGCTGGTCGGGTGGGAGTGCGACGACCGTACGCATTTGTGGCTGGAAGCGGCCCGTCTTGCCTACAAGGGCTGGCATATCGACGTGCTGGCTGAGCCGATTGATTCTCCGCGTCCGGAACTCTTTCCCGGGCAAAAAATTTTCGTCTGGACCGGTAAAGCGCCTACGCCTCGTCAACAGGAGCAGCTCGACCACTGGCGTGAACAGGGTTTCGCCGTTTCGTTCCATCACTGATGTTAAGGGGTCCGACGGTAAACCGCCAGCGCGGGATTTTTGCTTTCTGGCGATACGACAGGGGTATTCGCAAAGATGCATTGCATCAGTACCCCTGTCATATCGTCGATCTTTTGTCGCCAGCAACATTTCGCGTGTACTGTGCAGCTGTAACTGATTGCACTTTCCACGCCCCGTTTTCTTTGACCATGCAGTCAACGACAACATGCTCCTGTTTCTTGCCGAACGCGATGTAAACGTTCACGCAAACTGGATCGGAATCTACAGCGATGGCGGCGACATTCGCTGACCAGTCATCACGAATATCCTGGGCCTTTAAAAACAAATCAGCGTCGTAAAATACGTCACTTTCTTCTCCGTATCCTGGATCCTGCGTATGCCGCAGTTTTTTCATCGTTGACGCTGTGACGAATTTATCGATCTCGTTCCCGTCCAATATTGGGTAAATGTCCTTTGCTATCTGACTGACATACCATTTATTGAACTTCACGGCCTGCTCAGCAGGGCCGAGTGGTTTCGCATTAGCTACAGCAGACACCATGCAGAGTAAAAGTAATATTTTCTTCATTACGGATGCCTGTAAATTGTGATTTTTGGCTGAATTTTTCGGTACGTCGGGCAGGGTAGAGTGTTCTTTGTTTGAAATCGGAATACCAGGTTCCGGATCCGTCATAAATGCATGCGTGCCCGTGCTGATTCTCACCGGGTAGCGCATCAATAACAGCAACATCACCTTCCAGAAGGGTTCCGTATGCTTTTTTGAAGCCCGCCTTTTCGAGAGAACGCCAAAAGTCTTTGGCGTCAGCACCTTCAATTTTCAACCCGCCTGCACGTATCGCGGCAGCTACCGCGCGGGCGCAATAACCACTACTTTCATGATGGGCATGGCTGCGAGCATATGAAACAGCCTCATGTTTATTCCATGACATAAATTTCCTTATCAGCTGAATGGTTAACAAGGGAAACATTACGCCGAAAAGTGAAGAGTTTATGTAATTAATCATGATCGGAATTTAACCACTATCAGACTGATAAATAATGGTTAACTCATCCATCAAACGTCTTTATGCGCGCCCAGATAAGGCAAAAAAAGGATGAACAAGAACCTGGCTTAAGGGGAGGCATACGTAAAAAATGTATAGGGTGCCTGGTCGTACTTTGACTATCTTAAAAATAGGTATTTCCAATACAATTTTTATCATTGCCCGCCGCCTTACCGCCTTTCTCATGAAATGCATTATTTATCAATGCATTGAACAAATCTAACCATCCCATCCGCATCCCGTCACAGGGTCTATGCTTAATGAAAGTAGCCAAAAAGGGCGGTTTAGCCCAAAGCCCCTGCTCGCAGGGGGTTGAAGTGATAATCGTTATCACTAACATGGTGTTATGCCCTGGTGGCTTATCAGATGAGGTGGACCTATGGAACTGCATTCAGAAACCTTCAATCCGGCCGACTTTGCCTGGCGTGGCTTAACGCTGACGCCAGCGGCGGCGGCGCATATTCATGAGCTGGTGGCAAAAAATCCCGACATCCTCGGCGTACGCTTAGGCGTTAAGCAGACTGGCTGCGCGGGATTTGGCTACGTGCTGGACACCGTAACCGAACCTGAAAAGGACGATCTGGTCTTTGAAACCGACGGTGCAAAGTTATACGTCGCGCTACAGGCGATGCCGTTTATCGATGGAACCGAAGTCGACTACGTTCGGGAAGGTTTAAACCAGTTATTCAAATTTCATAACCCGAAAGCCCAGAACGAATGTGGCTGCGGCGAAAGCTTTGGGGTATAGGCGGTACTATGTCTCGTAATACTGAAGCAACGAGTGATGTAAACACCTGGAGCGGCGGACACCTCAATTATAAAGAGGGTTTCTTCACGCAGCTGCAAACCGATGAGCTGGCGAAAGGCATCAACGAAGAGGTCGTGCGCGCCATTTCGGCGAAACGTAACGAGCCGGAGTGGATGCTGGAGTTTCGCCTGAGCGCATTCCGCGCGTGGCTGGAGATGGAAGAACCCCACTGGCTGAAAGCGCATTACGATAAGCTGAACTATCAGGATTACAGCTACTATTCCGCGCCCTCCTGCGGCAGCTGTGATGACACCTGTGCCTCGCAACCCGGCGCGGTACAGCAAACCGGTGCCGAGAACAGCTTCCTGAGTAAAGAGGTGGAAGAGGCGTTCAATCAGCTCGGCGTGCCCGTGCGCGAAGGCAAAGAGGTGGCGGTAGACGCCATTTTTGACTCCGTCTCGGTGGCAACCACCTACCGTGAAAAACTGGCGGAGCAGGGGATTATTTTCTGCTCCTTCGGGGAAGCCATTCACGATCACCCGGAGCTGGTGAAAAAGTACATCGGTACCGTGGTGCCGAGTAACGATAACTTCTTCGCGGCACTGAATGCGGCGGTAGCGTCAGACGGGACCTTTATCTACGTGCCGAAAGGCGTGCGCTGCCCGATGGAGCTCTCGACCTATTTCCGCATCAACGCGGAAAAAACCGGTCAGTTTGAACGCACCATCCTGGTGGCCGATGAAGGCAGCTACGTCAGCTATATCGAAGGCTGTTCGGCGCCGGTGCGCGACAGCTACCAGCTGCACGCGGCGGTGGTAGAGGTCATCATCCATAAAGACGCGGAAGTGAAATACTCTACGGTACAGAACTGGTTCCCGGGCGACGGCAACACCGGTGGTATTCTGAACTTCGTCACCAAGCGTGCGCTGTGCGAAGGCGAAAACAGCAAGATGTCCTGGACGCAGTCAGAAACCGGCTCCGCCATTACCTGGAAATACCCGA
The DNA here is from genome assembly GCF_048283985.1 of Enterobacter cloacae complex sp. 6730903. Classification (NCBI taxonomy): domain Bacteria; kingdom Pseudomonadati; phylum Pseudomonadota; class Gammaproteobacteria; order Enterobacterales; family Enterobacteriaceae; genus Enterobacter; species Enterobacter cloacae complex sp. 6730903. Next base: position 5,172 of record NZ_JBLVXX010000014.1, read on the forward strand.
GCTGTATTCTGCGCGGCGACAACTCCATCGGTGAGTTTTACTCCGTGGCGCTGACCAGCGGTCATCAGCAGGCCGATACCGGCACCAAGATGATCCACATCGGTAAAAACACCAAATCGACCATCATCTCCAAAGGGATCTCTGCCGGTCACAGCCAGAACAGCTATCGCGGACTGGTGAAAATCATGCCGACGGCAACCAACGCGCGTAACTTCACCCAGTGTGACTCCATGCTGATTGGCGCGGACTGCGGGGCGCACACCTTCCCGTATGTCGAATGCCGCAATAACAGCGCCCAGCTTGAGCATGAGGCTACTACTTCACGTATTGGTGAAGATCAGCTTTTCTACTGCCTGCAACGCGGGATCAGTGAAGAAGATGCGATTTCAATGATCGTTAACGGCTTCTGTAAGGACGTGTTCTCTGAACTGCCGCTGGAATTTGCCGTTGAAGCCCAGAAACTCCTCGCCATTAGTCTTGAACACAGCGTCGGTTAAGGAAAGCACATGTTAAGCATTAAAGATTTACAGGTTAGCGTGGAAGAGAAAGAGATCCTGCGTGGCCTCAATTTTGACGTCAAACCGGGTGAAGTTCACGCCATCATGGGGCCAAACGGCTCCGGAAAAAGTACGCTTTCAGCGACGCTGGCAGGACGCGAAGATTATGAAGTCACCAGCGGCTCCGTTGAGTTTAACGGCAAAGATCTGCTGGAGATGTCGCCGGAAGAGCGTGCCGGCGAGGGCATCTTTATGGCCTTCCAGTATCCGGTGGAAATTCCGGGCGTCAGCAACCAGTTCTTCCTGCAAACCGCGCTGAACGCGGTGCGCAAGTATCGCGGCCTTGAGGCGCTGGATCGCTTTGACTTCCAGGATCTGATGGAAGAGAAGATTAAGCTGCTGAAAATGCCGGAAGATCTGCTGACCCGCTCGGTAAACGTGGGTTTCTCCGGCGGTGAGAAGAAACGTAACGATATTCTGCAAATGGTGGTTCTGGAGCCAGCGCTGTGCATTCTCGATGAGACCGATTCAGGGCTGGATATCGACGCCCTGAAGATCGTTGCCGACGGGGTGAACTCCCTGCGTGACGGCAACCGCTCATTTATCATCGTCACTCACTACCAGCGAATTCTGGACTACATCAAACCGGACTATGTCCACGTGCTTTACCAGGGACGCATTGTGAAATCCGGTGACTTTACGCTGGTTAAACAACTGGAGGAGCAGGGTTATGGCTGGCTTACCGAACAGCAGTAATGCACTCCAGCAGTGGCACCGGCTGTTTGAAGCGCAGGGTGGAGCGCGCTCTGAACAGGCCCAGCACCATCTTCAGCAGATGCTGCGTCTCGGTTTACCGACGCGTAAACATGAGAACTGGAAATATACCCCGCTGGATGGCCTGCTGAACGGCGAGTTTGTCACCCGTCTGGCGCAGGTCAGCCCCGATCAGCGCGACAGGCTGGCGCTGAGGGTGGATGCCGTGCGTCTGGTGTTTGTCGACGGTCAGTTCCGTGCGGAGCTGAGCGACAGCGTGCAGGAGAGCGGGTTCGATATCGCCACTAACGATGAGCGCCAGTCGTTGACTGCTCCCGTTCAGCCTGAAGTCTTCCTGCACCTGACAGAGAGCCTGTCGCAGTCTGTCACCCATATTCGCGTTAAGCGTAACCAGCGTCCGGCTAAGCCGCTGCTGCTGATGCATATCACCCAGGGCGTTGAGGGTGATGAGATTAACACCGCCCACTATCGCCACCATTTTGAGCTGGCAGAAGGGGCAGAGGCGACGGTGATCGAGCATTACGTCAGTCTTAACGACACCCGTCATTTCACCGGTTCGCGTCTGACGATGAACGTGGCGGCCAATGCCCAGCTGCACCACATCAAGCTGGCATTTGAAAATCCGCTCAGTCACCACTTCGCCCACAACGATATTCTGCTGGGCCAGGATGCCGCGGCGTACAGCCACAGCTTCCTGCTTGGCGGCGCGGTGCTACGCCACAATACCAGCACCCAGCTGAACGGTGAGAACACTACGCTGCGTATCAACAGCCTGGCGATGCCGGTGAAGTCAGAAGTGTGCGACACGCGCACCTGGCTTGAGCATAACAAAGGCTACTGCAACAGCCGTCAGCTGCACAAAACCATCGTCAGCGACAAAGGTCGTGCAGTGTTTAACGGCCTGATAAACGTGGCGCAGCACGCCATCAAAACTGACGGGCAGATGACCAACAACAACCTCTTGCTGGGACGTCTGGCAGAGGTGGACACCAAACCACAGCTGGAAATCTATGCGGACGATGTGAAATGCAGCCACGGCGCGACGGTCGGGCGTATTGACGATGAGCAGATGTTCTACCTGCGCTCGCGCGGGATAGACCAGCAGGCCGCGCAAAAGATGATTATTTACGCCTTTGCGGCTGAGCTGACGGAAGCGCTGCCCGATGGCGGACTTAAACAGCAGGTGCTGGCCCGTATCGGTCAGCGGCTGCCTGGAGGCGAAGCATGACATTTCCCGTAGAGAAAGTCCGGGCAGATTTTCCGGTACTGACCCGTGAAGTGAACGGTCTGCCGCTGGCCTATCTCGACAGTGCGGCCAGCGCGCAAAAACCAAATCAGGTGGTGGATGCGGAAGCCGAGTTTTACCGCCACGGTTATGCGGCGGTACATCGCGGGATCCACACCCTGAGCGCCGAAGCGACCCAGCGCATGGAAAACGTGCGCACGCAGGTTGCGGCCTTCCTCAACGCGCGTTCGCCGGAAGAGCTGGTATTCGTGCGTGGCACCACCGAAGGGATCAACCTGGTGGCTAACAGCTGGGGCAATGCGCAGGTGCACGCGGGGGATAACATCATCATCACCCAGATGGAGCACCACGCCAACATCGTGCCCTGGCAGATGCTCTGTGAGCGTGTGGGGGCGCAACTGCGGGTGATCCCCCTGAATGAAGACGGCACGCTCCAGCTGGAAAAACTGGACGCTCTGCTGGACGACAAAACGCGGCTGGTGGCGGTGACTCACGTTTCAAACGTACTGGGGACGGAAAATCCGGTGGCGCTGATCGTCGACAAAGCCCATCAGGTTGGTGCGAAAGTGTTGATTGATGGCGCCCAGGCGGTGATGCACCATGCGGTTGACGTTCAGGCCCTGGACTGCGATTTCTACGTCTTCTCCGGGCACAAGCTCTATGGCCCGACGGGCATCGGCGTGTTGTATGTGAAAGAGGACATTCTCCAGGCCATGCCGCCGTGGGAAGGGGGCGGGTCAATGATCGCCACCGTCAGCCTGACGGACGGCACAACCTACGCCCGTGCGCCCTGGCGCTTCGAGGCGGGTACGCCCAACACGGGCGGGATCATCGGGCTGGGCGCGGCCATTAGCTACGTCTCTGAAACGGGGCTGGCGGCGATTCAGGAGTACGAACAGCTGCTGATGCATTATGCCTTGCAGGAGCTTGCCAGCGTCCCGGATCTGACCTTATATGGTCCTGCTGACCGTCTGGGTGTGATAGCCTTCAACCTCGGCAAGCATCACGCCTATGATGTGGGCAGTTTCCTTGATAATTACGGCGTCGCTGTGCGTACCGGGCATCACTGCGCGATGCCGCTGATGGCGTATTATCAGGTACCGGCCATGTGCCGCGCATCGCTGGTGATGTACAACACAACGGAAGAGGTCGACAGACTGGTGGCGGGACTAAAACGTATTCACCAGCTGCTTGGCTAACGGAGAGGCGAGAGATGGCAGATTTGCCGGACAGAGATAAATTGCTGCGCAACTTTGGGCGTTGCGCAAACTGGGAAGAGAAATACCTTTATATCATCGAGCTGGGTCAGCGCCTGCCGCCGCTCAGCGAAGAGGCGCATAACCCGGACAACATCATTCAGGGCTGCCAGAGCCAGGTCTGGATCCTGATGCAGCAGACGGACGAAGGCGTAATCGAATTACAGGGTGACAGCGATGCCGCCATTGTGAAGGGGCTTATTGCCGTCGTATTTATTCTTTATCACCAGATGTCGGCGCAGGATATTGTCGCCTTTGACGTTCGCCCGTGGTTTGAACAAATGGCCTTAACTCAACACCTCACCCCGTCCCGCTCACAGGGGCTGGAAGCGATGATCCGCGCCATCCGCGCCAAAGCCGCAATCCTTAGCTAAACTGACAGAACAGCATTCATTCTGTTTCGCGGGGTGGTTTCCACCTCGCTGGTTTTTCAGCTTTCTGACGTTTGGTCAGTGAATAAGGAATCTCAGCATGAAGCGCGCGTCTCTAATAACTCTATTACTCCTTGGTTCGCTCAGTGCTGTTAATTCAGCCAGGGCGGTTGATTATCCTTTACCGCCCGCAGGCAGCCGCCTGATTGGGCAAAACCAGACATACACCATTCAGGAAGGGGACAATAAACTTCAGTCTATCGCTCGTCGGTTTAATACCGCCGCACAGCTGATCCTTGAAACCAATAATACCATTGCACCGGTGAACCCTGCGCCAGGAACGGTCATTACGATCCCTTCCCAGATGCTACTGCCGGACACCGAGCGCGAGGGCATTGTGGTGAATCTGGCGGAGCTGCGTCTCTACTTCTATCCGCCTGGCGAAAATATCGTGCAGGTCTATCCGCTGGGTATTGGTCAGCTTGGGCTGGAAACACCGGTCAGCACCACCCGTGTGAGTCAGAAAATCCCTAACCCTACATGGACCCCTACAGCGGGCATCAGAGCGCGCTCACTGGCCCAGGGCATTAAACTGCCGCCTGTGGTACCCGCAGGGCCAAATAACCCGCTGGGGCGCTTTGCGCTGCGTCTGGGCATAGGGAATGGGGAATATCTTATTCACGGCACCAGTGCGCCGGACAGCGTAGGGCTGCGGGTCAGCTCGGGCTGTATGCGAATGAACGCGCCGGATATCAAAGCGCTGTTTGAGCAAGTGCGCGTCGGCACGCGGGTGCAGATCATCAATGAGCCGGTGAAGTTCTCCGTCGAGCCGGACGGCAAACGTTATATCGAAGTGCACAGGCCGCTGGCGCAGGCTGAAGGTGAAAACCCACAGACGGTGCCGTTCACGCACTCGGCGGCGTTTACCGCTTTTGCTGCGGAATCAGGTAGCGATAAAACGCTTATCGATAAAGCCCTTGCGCGCAGAGCGGGGATCCCGGTTGCCGTTTCAGCAGGCAATGGTTCGTCAGCCAGCAATTCTGTCCTGTCGGTTCAGAACAGTCGTGTCTCAGCGGCGGTGGCGGAAGGCGAGGGCGAGAAGGCGCTTCAGTAGAGGTTTGACGAAGGCAAAAAAAATGGCGCACAATGTGCGCCATTTTATTAACAGGTACTATTACTTACGGTATTTAGTAGCCTGGTTGTCCAGACGCTGGTTAGCGCGAGCTGCGTCGTCTTTAGCAGCCTGAACGTCGGAACGCATTGCGTTCACGTCGTTGCTCAGCTGGTCAACTTTAGCGTTCAGAGTCTGAACGTCAGAAGACAGCTGATCGATTTTAGCGTTGCTGGAGCAACCTGCCAGCAGAGTAGAACCCAGGATTACCGCGCCCAGTACCAGTTTAGTACGATTCATTATTAATACCCTCTAGATTGAGTTAATCTCCATGTAGCGTTACAAGTATTACACAAAGTTTTTTGGGTTGAGAATATTTTTTTGATGGGATTACGCCTATTTTTGATCGTTCGCTCAAAGAAGCAACGAAATCGGCAATTTTGACGAAAAAGCTATGTTAAAAAAGGCATTTTTCATCGGATTCATCTTAGATAAATCGCGATTAAATAGAAAAACCCGATTTGCTTTTTGAATAGTTCTGGTTAAAGGCGGGAATAAAAAAAGCGCCCCGAAGGACGCTTTTTAACAAAACAATAATTTGTTCGTGAAATATTACAGCACGTGGACAGATGCCGTGTTGGTGGTGCCGCTTGGAACCAGCGCGCCAGAAACCATAACCACCACGTCGCCTTTCTGAGCCAGGCCACAATCAACCAGTTCCAGCGCCACTTCTTTACCCAGACGATAGAAATCATCGGTAGAGGCAATCTCTTTCACCAGGTGTGGGATCACGCCTTTGCTCAGCACCAGCTGACGCGCGGTGGTTTCGTTGGTGGTCAGCGCCAGAATGGTCGCATCCGGGAAGTATTTACGCACGGCACGCGCAGATTTACCGCCCTGGGTCGCCACGACAATCAGTGGGGCTTCCAGTTTTTCGGCGGTTTCTACCGCACCACGGCACACGGCTTCGGTGATGCGCAGTTTACGGCTGTCGTTGTTGTAATCCAGACGGCTTTTCATCACGCGGTCGGTACGCTCACAGATGGTCGCCATGATGCTGACCGCTTCCAGAGGGTATTTCCCTTTTGCAGATTCGCCAGACAGCATAACGGCATCGGTACCGTCGAGGATGGCGTTCGCCACGTCGCCTGCTTCAGCGCGGGTAGGGCGTGGGTTTTTGATCATGGAGTCCAGCATCTGCGTTGCGGTGATAACCACTTTACGCGCGCGAACACATTTCTCGATCATCATCTTCTGCGCGAAGATCACTTCTTCAACCGGGATTTCAACGCCCAGGTCGCCACGCGCAACCATAATACCGTCAGACGCTTCGAGGATTTCGTCGAAGTTGTTCAGGCCTTCCTGGTTTTCGATCTTGGAGATGATCTGGATGTTCTCGCCGCCGTGCGCTTTCAGGTGCTCACGGATCTCAACCACGTCAGAACGTTTACGGATAAAGGAGGCAGCAACGAAGTCCACGCCTTGTTCGCAGCCGAAGATCAGGTCTTGTTTGTCTTTTTCAGCCAGCGCTGGCAGCGCAATGGACACACCCGGCAGGTTAACGCCTTTGTTTTCGCCCAGATCGCCGTTGTTCAGCACTTTACAGATAACCTTGTTGCCTTCGATCGCGGTCACTTCCATGCCGATCAGGCCGTCATCCACCAGCACGGTGTTGCCAACGGACAGGTCGCTGGTGAAGCCTTCATAGGTCACGGCAACGATTTCGTTGTTACCTACAACGGATTTGTCGGTGGTGAAGGTGAAGGTCTGGCCCGCTTTCAGGGAAACGTCGTTACCGCCTTCCAGTTTGATGGTGCGGATTTCAGGACCTTTGGTGTCGAGCAGGATCGCCGCTTTTTTCCCGGTCTTGCTCATCACGTTGCGCAAGTTCTGGATACGCTGACCGTGTTCAGCATAGTCGCCGTGGGAGAAGTTCAGACGCATCACGTTCATGCCGGCATCCAGCATTTTGCTCAGCATCTCTTCGGATTCGGTTTTCGGGCCGATAGTACAAACAATTTTCGTCTTTTTCATGACAGTCTTAGTCTTTAAGTTGGGAAGGATATGGAAATCTCGCTCCGGGGGCGCACCGCCGCGGAGTCAAACCTGTGTTGCGAAAGAGTATATGACACGCACTAAGAATAGGTGACATCAAATGAGCGTGCAGAAGAAAGTGTGCCTGAGTGCCAGCCCAACGAAGGAGAGGAGAAGTTGTACGTTGTTTTTTGTATTCCAAGCGCTGAAACCATTCACCAGGGATTTGGCGCGCATTATACGCTGATTTACAGTAAAAAGGAAAATGGAAACAGCGTTTCAAAAACAATCTGTGCAGATTCACATAAGTTTGTTATCAAGGCGTTAAGGCCTAATGTCATCTTATGACGGCAGGCGCAACGCCCGCCGTTTTTTGCTCACTTTTCCAGCGCCTGTTGAAGGTCGGCGATCAGATCCTTCGCATCCTCAATCCCCACCGACAGGCGGATAAGCTGCGGCACAATGCCGTTTGCAAGACGCTGTGCCAGTGGAATGGAGGCATGGGTCATGCTGTAGGGCTGGCTCACCAGACTCTCCACGCCGCCCAGGCTTTCCGCCAGGGTAAAGAGCGTAAGATGGCGGATCACCTCTGTCGCGCGTTGCGCATCGCCTTTAATCACAACGGAGATCATGCCGCCCGGCAGCGCCATTTGTCTGCGGGCCAGCGCATGCTGGGGATGTGACGCCAGCCCGGGATAGAACACGCTGTCTACCTGCGGATGCTGCTCCAGCCATTGCGCAATCGCCAGCGCGTTGGCGCTGTGCTTCTCAACGCGCAGTGAGAGGGTGCGAATCCCCCGCAGCGTCAGGAAGCTGCTGAACGGATCCAGAACGCCGCCAACCGCGTTTTGCAGATAGCCCAGACGCTCCGCGAGATCCTTATTCGCCCCGACAACAGCCAGCCCGGCAACCACGTCTGAATGACCATTGAGATATTTAGTGGCGGAGTGGACCACTATGTCGAACCCCGCCTCCAGCGGCCGGTGAATGACCGGGGAGGCGAAGGTATTATCCGCCACGCTGATCGCATTATGGCGCCGGGCAATGTCCGCGATGGCCTCCAGGTCGGCCAGTTTCAGCAGCGGGTTCGTCGGCGTTTCCACCCAGATCATGCGGGTGTCCGGGCGAATGGCGGCCTCAAGTCCGGCTACATCGTCCGGCTTAACCCAGCTCACCTGTAACCCGGTGCTGCGTTTGCGCACGTTTTCGATCAGGCGATACGTACCGCCATACACGTCGTCAATGGCGACGATATGGCTGTTTTTATCCAGCAGTTCGAGCACGGTGGAAATGGCCGCCAGCCCTGACGCGAAGGCGTACCCGCGCGTGCCGCCTTCCAGTTCGGTGATGGCGGTCTCCAGCGCGTGGCGGGTGGGGTTGCCGCTCCGGGAGTATTCGTAGCCGGTATGTTCACCCGGTGCCGGTTGCGCAAACGTCGACGTGGCGTAAATCGGCGGCATCACGGCGCCGTGCGGGTCGTGATACTCACCGCTGTGAACGCTGAGGGTGGCCAGGTTTTTCATCTTTTGCTCCTTTTTATTTCGTCAGGCGGTTACGCCAGGCGGTGAGTACGTCACTGCGTGTGATAAGACCCAGAAAGCGATCTGCGTCATAAATAATCGCCACCAGGCCACGGTCAAAGATGGCGTACAGGGCGCTCTCCGGGGCCTGCTTATCCAGATATTCGACCTGACGCGTCATGGCTGCCGTCACGGGGAGTGAGAAGCGATCGGCATCTCCCCCGATGTGTCGCAGCAGGTCCCACTCGTCGATGATGCCGACGACCTTGTCGTTATCGAGCACCGGCAGCTGGGAGATGTCGTACAGGCGCATGCGGGCCAGTACGGTGGAAAGCGTGTCGTCCGGGGCGGCAGTCACCGTCGCGCCTTCATCGTGACGCAGGGCAATATAGTCCGAGAGATCGCCTGCCTGCGGACGCGAAATCAGCCCCTGCTGGCGCATCCAGTCGTCATTGAACATCTTCGAGAGGTATTTATTGCCGCTGTCGCAGGCGAAGGTGACCACACGTTTTGGCGTAGTCTGCGCCTGGCAATATTTCAGCGCCGCCGCCAGCAGCGTGCCGGTGGAGGAGCCTGCCAGGATCCCTTCCGTTTTTAGCAGAGCGCGGGCGGTGGTGAACGCCTCGCGATCGGTAATGCGCCAGGCGCGGTTAACCCCTTCGATGTGCGCCAGCGGAGGGATAAAGTCTTCGCCAATCCCCTCAACCAGCCACGATCCGGCATCATGATGGCGTCCGGTCTCAACCTGGTCCGCCAGCACCGACCCGGCCGGGTCGGCAAGCACAAATTCCGTCTGCGGCGAATGTTCTGCAAACCACGCCTGTAAGCCGCCCAGCGTACCGCCGGACCCCACGCCGACGACGATGGCATCGATCTGGCCGTCAAGCTGTTCAAACAGTTCCGGTGCGGTAGTGGTGCGGTGCGCCAGCGGATTGGCCGCGTTATTGAACTGGTCGATATAAAACGCGCCTGGCAGTTCGTTCGCCAGCCGCCGGGCATAATCCTGATAGTAGGCCGGATGCCCTTTATTCACGTCCGAGCGGGTCAGCACGACCTGCGCCCCTAACGCCCGCAGGTGGAAAATCTTCTCGCGGCTCATTTTGTCCGGCACCACCAGGATCAGCGAGTAGCCCTTCTGCGCCGCAATCAACGCCAGCCCCAGGCCGGTGTTCCCCGCCGTGGCTTCAATAATGGTGCCGCCGGGCCGTAGCTGGCCCGTACGCTCGGCTTCGTTAATCATCGACAGCGCGACGCGGTCTTTAATCGAGCCGCCGGGATTCTGGTTTTCCAGCTTCAGAAACAGCGAGCAGGGGCCGGTGTCCAGCTTGTGCAGTTGGATGAGCGGCGTGCGGCCAATCAGTTCGGTGACGGAGTGGTAAAGCGTCATGGTCATGTCCTGTGAAGAGGTGATGACCGGATGATAGAACCATGAAATTTTCTCAATAAAGAACGTTTCACTGGGTTTTAGAACGGAAATGAATAATCCTTGTGTTTTCAGATGGAAAGACAGCAAGACGTAAAGTTGTCCGGATGTGAGGATGGCTATATCCGCATAAAGTGCTGCAAAATTAGCCGATTTCGTCGGGTGAGTGAGACCTGATATGCAAATGGCAGATAATTATTGCTGATATTCATCTAAATGCTTTTCACCCGCCAGTTCGCTGCTTATTCCGCAGAATTATAAGAAATTCTTTTTTGGTCATTTAAAAGCTGATAACGGCTGTTTACTATCTTTTGGACATCCATACTGCTAAACCGCTATATGCGAAACGGATAACGAATAAGAATGATTGTACTCAGCAATATTTCGAAGGTTTTTGACAACGGGAAACAGGCGCTGACAGCCGTTGATAACGTCAACCTGACGATAGAGCAGGGACAGATTTACGGGATCATCGGTTACAGCGGGGCCGGGAAAAGTACGCTGATCCGTCTGCTGAACGGTCTGGAAAAGCCCAGCGTCGGCAGCGTCACCATTAACGGTCAGGATATCTCCGCCGCGAAAGGAGAAGCGCTGCGTCAGGCACGCCTGAAAATCAGCATGGTGTTCCAGCACTTTAATTTGCTCTGGTCGCGCACGGTGAAGGAAAATATCGCCTTTTCAATGCAAATTGCCGGTGTGCCAAAAGCGCAAATTCAGGCTCGCGTTGCCGAACTGGTGGAGCTGGTCGGCCTGAAGGGGCGCGAGAATGCCTACCCGTCGCAGCTGAGCGGCGGGCAAAAACAGCGTGTGGGCATTGCCCGCGCGCTGGCCAATCATCCGGACGTACTGCTGTGTGACGAAGCCACCTCGGCGCTGGATCCACAAACCACCGATCAGATCCTCGATCTGCTCCTGGACATTAACCGTCGTTTTAACCTGACCATCGTACTCATTACGCATGAGATGCATGTGGTGCGCAAAATCTGCGACCGCGTGGCGGTAATGGAGAACGGCAAGGTAGTGGAAGAGGGGGACGTGCTGAGCGTGTTTACGCATCCGCAGCAGCCGATCACCCGGCAGTTTGTCCGCCAGGTGAGCCAGTACGCGGAGGACGAGACCTTCAATACCGAACTGGCAAACGATCTGGAAGGCACGGTGATCAGGCTGACCTTCACCGGGCACAGCACGCACAGGCCGATCGTCGGTGAACTGACCCTGCGCTACGGCCTGCCGTTTAACATCCTGCACGGCAAAATGACGCAAACCGCCCACGGTGTTTTCGGGCAGCTCTGGGTGCACGTGGTGGCATCGGATGAACAACTGAACAATATCCTCGCCGACCTGAAGCAAAGCGATATTGAAGGCGAGGTAATCAAGCATGGCTGAAGAACTCTTTCCGCACCTGAAGTGGGATCAGCTTTGGGCTGCAACTCAGGAGACGCTTTACATGACCGCGCTTTCCGGCGTGGCGACGTTTGTCCTGGGGATCGCGCTCGGTCTGGCGCTGTTTTTAACTGCCCGCGGCGGGTTATTCCACAACCGCACGGTCTACAGCGTGATGTCGATTGTGGTGAACGTGTTCCGCTCGATTCCGTTCATCATTCTCATCGTCCTGCTGATCCCGTTCACCAAGACCGTTGTGGGGACCATTCTTGGCGCTAACGCTGCGCTGCCCGCCCTGATTGTGGGTGCGGCGCCGTTCTACGCCCGTCTGGTCGAGATTGCCCTGCGAGAAGTGGACAAAGGAGTCATTGAGGCCACGCGTTCGATGGGCGCGCGGCTGAGTACGTTAGTGTTTCGGGTTTTATTGCCGGAATCTTCACCCGCACTGGTTTCAGGTATGACGGTGACGCTGATTGCGCTGGTGAGCTACAGCGCAATGGCAGGGGTGATAGGTGCTGGCGGTTTGGGAAATCTGGCTTATCTGGAAGGTTTCCAGCGCAACCATGGTGACGTCACGCTGGTGGCAACGGTGACCATTCTGATCATCGTGTTCATTATCCAGTTCGTCGGCGATGCCATTACTTCACTGTTAGATAAACGCTAATAAATACACACAGGAACCACATCATGAAAAAGACACTGACACTGACACTGACACTGATCGCCGCCGCAACCCTGAGCGCCCTGAGCTTTGCCTCCTGGGCGGACACGCTCACCGTGGGGGCGTCCAACACCCCGCACGCGGAAATTCTGGAGCAGGCTAAGCCGATTCTGGCGAAACAGGGGATCGACCTGGAGATTAAACCGTTCCAGGACTACATTCTGCCAAACACGGCGCTGGCGGGGCATGACATTGACGCCAACTATTTCCAGCACATCCCTTACCTGAACAGCGTGCTGAAAGATCACGCGGGCGATAAGGATTATGATTTTGTCAGTGCGGGCGCAATCCACATTGAGCCGATCGGGATCTATTCGAAAAAATACAAATCGCTGAAGGATCTGCCGGAAGGCGGCAAAATCATCATGCGTGATGCGGTTTCCGAGGAAGGGCGTATTCTCTCCATCTTCGAAAAAGAGGGCGTGATCAAGCTGAAGCCAGGCATCGATAAAGTGACCGCGCGCATCAGCGATATCGTGGAGAACCCGAAAAAGCTGCAATTTACCCCTAACGTGGAAGCGTCTCTGCTGCCGCAAATGTACAACAACGACGAAGGTGCTGCGGTGGTGATCAACGCCAACTACGCAATTGATGCCGGTCTGGATCCGGTCCACGATCCCATTGCGGTAGAAAGCGGTGAGAATAACCCGTACGCCAACATCATTACCGTTCATCGCGGTGATGAGAAGAAGAAGGATATCGTCGCGCTGGTGAACGTGCTGCACTCCAAAGAGATTCAGGACTGGATCCGCACCAAATACAAAGGCGCAGTCATCCCGGTAAACAACTAATCTCCTGATTTTCCAGACGAAGCCCGGCGAACAACACGCCGGGCTTCTTTTTTGTATCCAGCCGACGAATGATTTAAGCTGACGGTTTAGGGCTACGGAGTGATGGCAATGGGCAATGTGACCAAAGACGAAGCGCTGTACCAGGAGATGTGTCGGGTGGTAGGCAAGGTCGTTCTCGAAATGCGTGATTTAGGGCAGGAGCCGAAACATATTGTCATTGCGGGCGTTCTGCGTACCGCGCTGGCGAACCAGCGCGTTAAGCGCAGTGAGTTGACCACCAAAGCGATGGAAACGGTGGTTAAAGCGCTGGCCGGTTAACGCGCCAGCGCTTCGCGAGCAGCTCAAGCGAGCAGCAGAGCAGGTAATAGATCACACCCGTAAAGATAAAAATGGCCGCCGGGTAAATTTGCACCCGGTTGTTAATCTGTCCCGCCACCGTGGTCAGTTCAGGAACGTTCACGATAAACGCCAGCGACGTATCCTTCAGCAGGCTGATAAAAATCCCCACCAGCGACGGCAGAATATTTCTCAGCGCCTGCGGCAGCAGCACGCGCCACAGCGTTTGCTGCGTACTGAACCCTTGAGAAAGCGCGGCCTCATTCTGGCCCGACGGTAGCGCTCTCAGTCCGGCTAACACCGAATGCATCACCGCAGCCGCGGTAAACCAGGCCAGCGCCAGCGTGACGGTCGTCGCGCCCGGGAGATCTCTGCCGGTTATCAGCGGCAGCAGATACCACATCCAGAATATTACGAAGATCAGGGGGATCCCGCGAATCAACTCTGCCCATGCAAACAGCGCACTGCGCACCACGCCGGGATAGCGCCAGGCGAGGCATGCCAGCACAATCCCGCCGGGCAGGGCAAGCGCGGCGGCGCCCGCGGCCATCAGCAGCGAGAGCAGTACGCCGCCGGGTTCTCCCGCAGCCGCACGTCCCCAAAGCAGATAGTCCAGGTTTTCGACAATAACGTTAAATCCGGGGATCATGGTTTTTCCTCCCTGAATGGGGGCCGAGGCGCACCAGCACGCTTCCCGTCACCATCCCGGTAAGCAAGTAGAGCACCGTACCGACGGTAAAGGCTTCCAGTGCATGGGCGTTGTAACTTTCTATCTGGCGAACCTGGTAGGTCAGTTCGGCGAAGCCAATCCCGCTCGCGAGCGAGGAGAGCTTCATCAGGTTAAGGTACTGGCCAACGACGGGCTGCCAGGCGTTAGCGAGTCCCTGGGGCAGAAGAATGTAGCGAAACAGACGCCATGAGGAAAATCCCTGAGCGAGCGCCGCCTCCCGTTGCCCGGCAGGTACGGAACGCAGTCCCGATTCCACTTCTTCGATTAAAAACGCCGAGGTAAAGACGCCTAACCCCCAGGCGGAGCATAAAAACTCGGGCGTAAACCACCAGACGTCACCGGGTAAAATGGACCAGCTGTGGTCTGCGTTCACCACGTCACGCAGCCCCTGCGGCAACCCGTTCCAGGCGGCGAAATACCAGAACAGCAGCTGTACCAGCAGCGGCGTATTGCGAAACAGCGATACCCAGCCGCTGACGATCAATGTCCCGAAACGTCCCCCGGAAAGCCGAAAAAGCATAAAGAACAAGGTGAGCAGGCTGGCCAGCATGATCCCCGCCAGCGTCACCCACAGAGTGGTGAGAAATCCGGAGAGGAGCCAGTGCAGGGGCTGTCCGGCCAGCACCCCCTGCCAGTCCAGAGCGGGCATTACGGTTGCTCCTGATACAGCGGATCCAGCACTTTTTGCAGGAACTGCCTCGCACGCGGATGCGACGGTTGATTGAAAAATTGCGCCGGGGGCGCGGTTTCCAGAATGTGTCCACCGTCGATAAAAACGATTCGATCGGCAATTTCCCGGGCGAACTGCATCTCATGGGTGACGACAATCATGGTGATCCCGCTGTGGGCAAGGGCTTTCATCACCAACAGCACTTCGCCAATCATCTCCGGGTCGAGTGCCGACGTCGGCTCGTCAAAGAGAATGATTTGTGGCGACGAGGCCAGAGCGCGGGCAATCGCCACGCGCTGCTGCTGTCCGCCGGAAAGTTCAGCAGGATAGCGGTGCGCCTTCTCCAGCATGCCGACCTTCTCCAGCAGCGCCAGCGCGCGCTCCTGGGCGGGCAGGGGTTTCCAGCCGTGAACGTGCTCCAGTGCGAGGGTGATGTTCTGGCTGGCGGTAAGGTGGGCATAGAGATTGAACTGCTGGAACACAAACCCGACGCGGCTGCGTAACTGGCGTAACCTGCTGCCGGAAAGCTGTCCGGTCGGCTTGTGGTCGACCAGGATCTCCCCGCCGCTCAGGCTCTCAAGCTGGTTAATAAGCCTAATCAGGGTCGATTTTCCGGAACCCGAAGGGCCGAGAATGGCAACCACTTCACCCGGCATGATGGTGAGGTTAATGTCGGTTAAAACCGGATGGTCGCCGTAGCGTTTGTCCACATGGCGAAACTCAACGCTGGCCTGTTCCAGACGTGAAAAATCCGCGGCATTGGCCGCGGAGTGTGAAAATAAACCTGAGAGCATATTACCGGGCTTCTATTTTAAAGTTACGAGGCTGTGGAGCAGGGGTGCCTGGACCAAACCAGACGTCATAGATTTTTGCCGCCTGGCCGTTTTTCTCCAGGTTTACCAGCTCATCGTTAACGGCTTTCAGCAGCGCCGTCTCACCCTTTTTCACCCCCACGCCAATCTCTTCTTTACTGAGCAGGTCGGGCAGGATTTTGAAGTCGGCTTTATCCGGCGCCTGCGCCAGCAGACCGGCCAGAATGGTGCTGTCCTGGGTAATGGCCTGCACGTTGCCATTGCGCAGTGCCGTCAGCGCCAGCGGGATATCATCGTAAGAGAGGACGCGGGACTGCGGAAAACGCTGGTGCAGCGCCTGTTCACCCGTCGTACCTTTTACGGCGCCAATGCGTGCCCGGCTATAGTCATCAAGCTTGTCCGGTGATTTTGCCGGAACCAGGAACTGCTGGCCGGTGACAAAGTAAGGCGTCGAGAAATCAATGACCTGTGCGCGTTCCGGGGTGATAGTGATATCCGCCACGATGAGATCCGCTTTTCCGGACTGTAGCAGCGGAATACGGTTAGCCGGATTAGTGGCGACCAGTTCAAGCTTGACGCCGAGCGATTTCGCCAGCGCTTTGGCGAAGTCCACGTCGTAACCCACGATCTCATGCGTTTTGGCATCAATCGAGCCAAAGGGTGGATTGGCATCAAACGTGGCCACTTTCACCACGCCTGCTGCCTTGATATCCGCCAGCCGATCGGCCTGCGCCTGTGCTGAAACCAGGCCCCAGGCTGCCACTAATCCCAGAACCTGCGCCCGTTTTTTAAACCCTTTCATTTTTGCAGCCATAGTCATACGCCATCCCGTTGTTTTTGTTTTACCCCGTTACGCTCCCATAAGGGAAAGCTATCGCCAAATAAGAAATCGTTCTTTGCTATGAGAAAAAAAGCATGAGTGAACAAGGTGTTAAAGAAGAGAGCAGACGGCGGGGCGCTATTTGCAGATCCTGCACATCGACAGTGGATTTTGGTATTTCCCCCGGGCGCAATTTGGGTGTTTAACTGAGGACAGGTTAAGCGAGAAGGGTAATGACGATGAAAAAATGGATAAGCACGTTACGGCGGTTTTTTGCGCCCCGACCAGTGAAAGCGGAGAACAGCGCGCAACGTGTTCTTGAGTCAATACTGCCTGTCGCCAGCCTGTATGGCGTGGACGTAGCCAACATCGACCCGGAGTGGTTCCATGATAAAACGTCACGCTGAACTGCGCCGGACGCGCGAAATGTACTGGAATGAGCTGTGCGTGGTGTCTGTAAAGGGAGGATGAGGGGAAAAATACCCAGGCTAATCCTCGGTAAATGATGGCCGTTTTGTTACCACTATCTCCTTTCACAGATGGAGATGATAATGAAACGGACAGTATTAACCCCCGCGCTTTCTGCCACCGCACTTCTGCTTGCCATGCAGGCGGCACACGCTGGTCCACAGGCGCATGTTGTATGCAGTTATTCCCACACCCTCGGCGATGATGCCATTATGATGTTCGGCATGCCCAACGAGGCTATGCTGCACGATTTTTTTGGTAACGTGCACACGGATGCTTACTCCAGCCGTGAATCGCTGCGTGCCCAGGAAAAGACCACCTGCGATAACAAAGCAGACAGCTCGGCCTACTGGGCTCCGTCGCTAAAATTGCCGGACGGAACGGTGGTCAAACCCGCCTATCAAAAAACCTATTATCAGGCATCGAACGTTGACGCCTGGCCGCTGCACCCGTTCCCGGCGGGGCTGTCGCTGCTGGCGGGCGATCACCACGGCACTGCGCCAAATCCGCATATCACCTTTTTATGCGCCAACGGCAAGGGCTACACCACCAGAACGGGTGAAGTCTGCGGCCTACGCAAGGCGAAGGATGCCGTGCAGTTTAATATCGGCATTCAGTTCCCGAACTGCTGGGACGGGGTCAACCTGAAGCCCGCCCACGGCCTGGCTAACGCCACCTACGATACGAAAGGACAGTGTCCGTCCGCCTTCCCGGTGAAGATCCCGACGGTGAACATGAATATTGCATACGTGCTTCCGACAATTAGCTCTCTGGATACCAGCAAAGTCCAGCTTTCCCTCGACCCCATCATGCATGGCAGTGAGCGTGAAGAGCGGTGGGGGAGCCTGTATACGGCGCATGCTGACTTCATGAACGGCTGGACGGAAGATGCCGCGCGCTTTATGACCGACCTGTGCATGAACCGGGGAATGGATTGCGGCACCACCGTACCGTATGGTTATTCAAAAGCGAAGGCTAACGTCTGGCTCAGCAGCATGGAACCCGCACTTTCACAGCCCGATCCCCAGGTCTTACTGGTGCAGGATAACTGGAAGAACGGTGGACGCACGAAAAACAGCGAAACATTGTCCCTGGTGAAGTTCAACATTCCTCCGCTGCCTGCCGGACAGGATCCTGCCCAGTTTAAATACCGCGTCAGAATTTATGGCGGGAAAGTGGAAACCAACGGCGCGGATCAAATCTTCTTCTATCCGGCGAGTAACGACTGGGATCCGGCCACCGTGAACTGGCATTCACGACCATCCTGCAACTATCGCTCGGATGCGGTGCTTTACCTGAACCACTCCCGCGAATACCGGATGGTGGACGTGGATAAAGCGGTGCGTAAGGCGCTGGCAGAAGGGAAAACCGAAATTTCATGGTATATCGGCGGCGATCGTCAGGGAAATCATTATCAGTTTGAGACGGGGTCATCTCCACAAAGCCTGATCCTGATGCTGACCGGGTTTAGCAAAACGCCGGAGATCTGATAGCCGGTAGCAAAAGGCATTCATAAAAAAAGCACCGGGGAGCCCGGTGCTTATTCTTCAGATCTTGCAGGCATCGCCGCAGTCGTCATCGGCGATAATCGCCTGGGCTTTTTTATCCGCATCGTCGAGACGTTCCGCGTTGCGCTCTTCTGCTTCATCCAGCCCGTTAAAGACTAAGTTATCGAGATTAATTTCCATGTGCCACCTGCGTTATTCAGTTTTTGATACTGGCACAGTATAAGTCAAAAAAAGCGGGCCAGGCACCCCTCAGCACATATGGATAATCCCTGCCATACTCAGTGCTTTATTGCTGAGGAAAGCCGATGATTACACTCTGTAAAACCTGCGGTACCGCTTACGATGAACAGCCCAAAAACTGCCCGATTTGCGACGATGAGCGCCAGTATGTCCCGGTGACGGGCCAGACATGGACGGACTTCGACAGCCTTACGACCACGCACACCAACAAATGGCAACAGCTGGAACCGCAGCTGTTCAGCATCAAAACCGTTCCCGCTTTTGCCATCAACCAGCGGGCGCTTCTGCTGCGTACGCCACAGGGCAATGTTCTGTGGGACTGCATCGCCAATCTTGATCCGGCGACCAGAGCGTTAGTGGACGCGCTCGGGGGCATCAGCGCGATCGCGATTTCGCACCCGCATTACTACACCACCATGCAGGAGTGGGCCGCCGCGTTTAACGCGCCGATCTACCTGCACGCCAGCGATCGGCAGTGGGTGATGCGTGACAGCCCGGCGATACGCTTCTGGGAGGAGGACGCCCTGGAGATTATGCCTTTGGTGACTCTGCTGCGGCTGGGCGGGCATTTTGCAGGCGGCACGGTGCTGCACTGGCAGTCAGGCGACGGCGTGCTGCTGGCCGGTGATATTTTGCAGGTTACACCCGGTAAGGACGCCGTGTCGTTTATGTGGAGTTATCCGAATATGCTGCCGCTGCCTGCCCGCACCGTTGAGTCGGTGATTGGCCGACTGACCGGGAAAACGTACCAGCGCCTGTACGGGGCCTTTGAAGGGCAGAACATCCCGGCGAACGCGGATGAGATCGTGCAGCGGTCGGGCCAGAAATATATTGCTTGTCTCGGCTAGGGCGCGGTGGTTAAATTTTACGAGTGTGATCGCGATCATACCTAAACTAAAACAGATAAAAGAGAAATGGCTATGCAACATATCATTGAAGGTTTTCTCAGCTTTCAAAAAGAGATTTTCCCGCAACGTAAAGAGCTTTTTCGTAGTTTAGCGTCCAGTCAGAATCCCAAAGCGCTGTTCATCTCCTGCTCCGACAGCCGTCTGGTTCCGGAACTGGTTACGCAACAGGAGCCAGGACAGCTCTTTGTCATTCGAAACGCGGGCAACATTGTGCCACCGTTCGGGCCGGAGCCTGGCGGCGTCTCTGCGACCATCGAATATGCTGTTGTTGCCCTGGGCGTGACCGATATCGTTATTTGCGGCCACTCCAACTGCGGCGCGATGAAGGCGATTGCTGACAACGCCGATCTGGAGCCGATGCCAGCCGTTTCCCACTGGCTGCGCTATTCTGATGCGGCAAAAGCGGTGGTTGAGAAGAAAACCTGGGATAAGCCAATCGATAAAGTGAATGCGATGGTGCAGGAGAACGTCTTTGCGCAGCTGAGCAACATTAAGACCCATCCGTCGGTGGCGGTAGGCCTGCGCAACAACGCCATTCGCCTGCACGGCTGGGTATATGACATCGAAAGCGGCAAAATCCTTGCCCTTGACAAGAACACTAAATCGTTCGTGTCGCTGTCGGAAAACCCGGACGTCTTCTTCGAGTAATCCGACACCGCAGGGCAGGGAAGCCCTGTTAAAACTCCGTGTAAGGTAACTTTCTTCGCACGCCCGACGCAGGTTTTCCAGCCGCTTTCGCCATCGCTTTACCAATTTCAGCGCACTCAGACAAACCCTGAACAAACGGATGATCGTGCATCAGCCAGGGGATCGCCCCAAAAGCGATGCGCCCCCGCAGTGATGCAGGCGCCAGCAACGTATAGTCTTCCCCCACGTCCGGGACGTCATCGCCGGTTTCCGCAAGCTGTTTACGCAGGGTGGGGAAGGGAATGTCTTTGTTTCTGAGCGGCTTTTGCCCGCGCGCGTCGATAAACACGTCGAAGCGGTAACTTTTTTCTGCCGTGGTGATGACGGTCTGATCGCTGCCGATATCCAGGTCGTAATCATCACCGAGTGCGACCACGCTAATGATCCCTGCCTCGCGCAGCGCCAGTAAACGGCGGATAGACTGCGGTGGAATGGCGGCATAATTATCAATAAACACACGCTCCAGCCCGGATTTAAACCGCTCTCTGTCATGCTCACTGAGTGAAGGGACGATGGCCTGAACCACTTCATGCAGACGAAGCACGGTATAGCGCCAGGCAACGGTGCGTTTCTCGCGCTTGTTACGCTCCACTTCTTTCAGATTCGCTTCGGCCCAGCTGAAGGGGCCATGCTTTTTACGATCCTCAAACCAGACATCACGAAGCGTGTCGGCACTCAGCGTACCGAGCGATATCTCCTGGCACCAGCGCGGATCGGCCAGCTCAAGCTCTTTCACCATCAGCGCAAAGATGCGGTCAAGCAGCCCGTCCGGGCCTTTGGTGATTTCGCTTGCCACCACAGACTCGGTTAACACCGACAGCGGTTCATAAGGGATAGGGCAGTAAAAGTCGGCCTCCGGCAGAACGCCCGTGCGGGACATCAGCGTGATTGTTAGCCCCTCGCTGCCTTTATTGACAACGAACTGCTCCCCGCTAAACCGGCCATGCTGCATCACAACCGCCATCGCGGCGTCCAGCCCGCTGAGGGAGGTACCCATGATCCCCACCTCACAGGCGCGGATCTCCGCGTCCATCAGCCCCGACCATGGGCTTGGGAAATATGCGCGGGTGGTTTCATCTTCATCAGGCCAGACGTGACCGGTGGCGACTACCGCAAGATCAAACCGCCTTGAGAAAGGGGCATTGTTCACTGAAAGGGCCACGCCGTCTGCATCAGCCTTAATATCTGTGACTTCTGCGTTGGGGTGCACCTCGACATGAAAGCCCGCCTTTTTTGCCTCAGCAACGACGGCAAGAAAGCGGTCGTGAAAATATTCACCCAACAGAATACGCGGCAGGAATTGCCGGTCGTGCAGCTTCTCACTGTCGACGTTATAGCGGGCAAGATGGGCCGCACTCTGCTGTTTGAGCCAGTCGAGGTAGGTAATAAAAATAGGCGGGATTTCGATACTGGCGATGTTCGCCAGCATCAGCCGGGAATTATCCTCGTCGCTGTAGGGCATCCCAACACCGGGTTGGTCTGCTTTTTCGAACACGGTGATCGAAAGCGGCGCTGCGTTGTTAAGAAGTGAGTAAAAGGTGTAAATCCCTGTTGGGCCTGAGCCGATAATGGCGATTTTTTTCATCGAAAGCGTTCCTGCGTTTCTGAACCATAAAACAAGCGTAGCAGGAGAAAGGCTAAGTCATTCAATGAAGGGAGAAATTAAGACGTTTAGAAGAGGGATGTAGCCCCCTTCCTGAACTTATGGGAAAGTCAATTCAATTGACTCTGGCTGATTAGATATAATTCTGCCTGATTTTCTGAAAGGAATAACTGTTTGGTCCCAGGTTTATCGATTATCTGTATGTGATAGGGGTTAAAAAGTACGGTAACTTTGCCGGTGGGTTTGACCTGCACGGCGTCAGTGAGGAGAACCAGCTGATTTTATCATGAGAATTCTCCTTCTTACGGTCAGTGTACTTTTTAACATGCAGGCTGATGCCGCCCGTGGAAGACAGCCCTGCTCTGGCTCAAAAGGTGGCATAGCACACTGTACATCGGATGGTCGTTTTGTCTGCAATGACGGCAGTCTGAGCCAGTCGAAGCGATTCTGTTCAGGTTATGGTGCCTCCGAACCGCCCCGGCAGGTAAAACCCTCCCCCTCCGCCAGTGTAAACGTTCTTTGTCTGTTATTCGCACTGATAAGACGCTTGCAGGTGGAAACCCACCTGAACGCGCTGGGTGATCTGTTACAGCGTCTGGCATTAAAGGACGCCGTTCGACCTTCCGGCTACATGGCGAACTTGCTGCATGGCTGGCGTTTATGCTTTCTGCATGAGTGATAAAAGGAGGGAAAATCATTACCAGGGCTGAAGAGTTTTGTCGTTCCTGAAATGTGAACACTGGCAGATGGATGCGCACGCATCGCTCAAAAAACGATCTTTTTCAGGCGGATACTGAGATCAGAAAAGCATATGACCTTGAACAGTAATCACAATGACTGGAGGGATATGCTAATGAAGCGACAAGATATTAACGCATTAAAGAATTTTGATTTTCTGGCACGCAGTTTTGCCCGTATGTACGCCCTGGGCCAGCCAGTTGATATCGATGCCGTGACCGGCAATATGAGTGATGAACAGCAGGTATGGTTCCGGGAGCGATATGACCACTACCGAAAGCAGGCTGAGCGGGCGAGAGTGATAGAACTGCGATGATGTAACGAACAACGGGCTTAACGGCCCGTTGCGTTTTTTAGGTTCCAGCTACATTTTGCAGGCTCCTGAGGTTGAAATATTGTGCGGTAACCTCATATAGAAAGCGGGTCAGGAATACCTGCCCGTAAGACATGAACTTTTTGAATATTCTTTTTTACTGTTCAGGAGGTACATGATGACTCTCAGAGCTTTTCCCATGTTGAACGATCTCTCCGACTCTCTGTTTGCGGACCGTTTTAACCGTATCGATCGCCTTTTTAGCCAGCTAACCGGCAGTACGCCGTTGCCCTCCACGCCTTCTTACAATATCCGGCGGGTGGGTGATAACCGCTATGAACTGACGCTCAGCGTGCCGGGCTGGAAAGAGAGCGAACTTGAAATTGAAACCGTTGGCGGTCAGCTGAATATCAGCGGTAAACGTGAAGAAGAGAAAACCGAAAACGGGGAAGAAGGGTGGATCCATCGGGGTATCAGCCGCAGCGACTTCCGGGCCAGCTATAGTCTGCCGGAGCATGTGAAAGTAACCGGCGCTTCGCTGGAAAACGGCTTGCTGGCGATTGAATTACACCAGGATATCCCGGAAGAAGAGAAACCGCAGCGCATCGCCATCAACAACAACCCGGCGATTGAACATAAGCCGTAATCATTGACTGACGTTGTTTTCACGCCCGGTAAACGCCGGGCGTTTTGCTAACCTGATGGGGCTTATGCCATTCCGCTTTTCCCGGTACGCGCGGGCTGGAGGTCACTTTCGATGTGCTTAAAAGGTTTGCTGCCTCTGCATGAGGCTGAACGGGAATGAAATGTGCGGAAAAACAGATTGGTGCGTCTGAATGGACTCGAACCATCGACCCCCACCATGTCAAGGTGGTGCTCTAACCAACTGAGCTACAGACGCAGAATGGTGCGTTCAATTGGACTCGAACCAACGACCCCCACCATGTCAAGGTGGTGCTCTAACCAACTGAGCTATGAACGCATTGTGTTGTCGGTGACAACGGGGACGAATATTAGCGGCACAGCCCCAAGGTGGCAAGAGGGAAAATGCATTTTTCTCTCTGATTTCACGCGATTGCTTCATTACCGCGCAAAGTGAAGAGAAAGTAGCCGCCAGCCGGCGGCTACTGTGTCATTAACGTGCAGCGCGCTGCAAAATGACCGCAGACGGCTGACGTTGCAGGAAGCGCATACGCAGCATCATCATAATGGCCGCAGACGTTAAGCCGATGATAAAGCCCATCCAGAATCCGGCTGGCCCCATGCGATCCACCACCAGATCCGTGAGCGCCAGAATGTACCCGCACGGCAGGCCCAGCACCCAGTAAGCGATAAAGGTGATGAAGAAGATGGAACGCGTATCTTTATACCCACGCAGCACGCCGCTGCCAATCACCTGGATGGAGTCAGAGATCTGATAAATGGCCGCCAGCAGCATCAGATGCGAGGCCAGGGTCACTACCTCCGGGTTGTCGTTATAGAGCAGGGCAATTTGCTCACGCAACAGCACGGTAAAGAGCGCGGTACAGACTGCCATGCAGACGCCGACGCCAAGGCCGGTACGGGCTGCCGTTTGCGCGTCCAGCGTCGAGCCTTGCCCCAGACGGAAGCCCACGCGAATCGTCACCGCAGCAGCCAGGGACATCGGCAGGACGAACATCAAAGAGCTGAAGTTCAGGGCGATCTGGTGTCCTGCCACATCAATAATCCCTAACGGCGAGACCAGCAGGGCGACGACGGCAAACAGCGTCACTTCGAAGAACAGCGCCAACGCAATGGGTAACCCCAGCTGAATGAGACGGGTCATGAGCGTCCAGTCAGGTGCGCTGAACGAGGTGTCGTTACGAATGTCACGCATGGATCGCGCATGTTTAATGTAGGTGAGCATACAGCCGAACATCACCCAGTACACCGCAGCCGTCGCCACGCCACAGCCGACGCCGCCGAGTTCCGGCATGCCAAAATGACCGTAAATGAAGATATAGTTCACGGGAATGTTCACCAGCAAGCCGATAAAGCCCATCACCATGCCCGGCTTGGTTTTTGCCAGCCCTTCACACTGGTTACGTGCCACCTGGAAGAACAGATAGCCGGGGGCGCCCCAGAGCAGGGCGCGTAGATAACCGACCGCCTTATCCGCCAGCGCCGGGTCGATATTATGCATGGCGCGAATAATATACCCGGCGTTCCACAGCACGATCATAATCAGGACGGAGACTCCCCCGGCGAGCCAAAAGCCCTGGCGCACCTGATGGGCCACGCGGTCGCGTCGACCGGAGCCGTTAAGCTGCGCGATAACCGGCGTCAGCGCCAGCAGCAGGCCGTGACCAAAAAGAATGGCCGGGAGCCAGATTGAGGTTCCGATCGCCACGGCGGCCATATCGGTGGCGCTGTAACCACCGGCCATTACCGTATCCACAAATCCCATTGCTGTTTGGGCTACCTGCGCGACGATCACCGGTATGGCCAGTGCCAATAACTGACGCGCTTCGATCATATACTTCTGCACGTGAACACCTTTGTATTGTAGTTATTTGAGAGACTAAAAAGGCCGCCGTTACTGGCAGCAAGAAGAAAAAACAGAGGGATGCCAGCTATTGTAGCGGGGTTTAACTAATTATCTAGTGAAAAAATCGCCAGAAATTGCGCATCACTGGCAACCTGTTTTTTCAACTGTTATTGTGGTGGGATTATACGGTGTCATCGCCGTTCGGAATGAACAGGAGCTGTAAGCATGTTTACTGGTATTGTGCAGGGCACTGCCAAAGTGGTGTCCATTGATGAAAAACCGAATTTCCGCACTCACGTGGTTGAGCTGCCTGAATATATGCTCGATGGCATTGAAACCGGGGCGTCGATAGCGCATAACGGCTGCTGCCTGACGGTGACCGAAATTAACGGTAACCAGATTAGCTTTGATTTAATGAAAGAGACGCTGCGCATCACTAACCTGGGTGAGCTGGTGGTGGGAGATATCGTCAACGTTGAACGCGCGGCGAAATTCAGCGATGAGATTGGCGGGCATCTGATGTCGGGTCATATTATGACCACCGCAGAAGTGGCGAAAATCGTGACCTCGGAAAATAACCGTCAAATCTGGTTTAAGGTGCAGGACCCGTCATTAATGAAATACATCCTTTATAAAGGATTTATTGGCATCGATGGGATTAGTCTGACCGTCGGTGAAGTGACGCCAACGCGTTTTTGCGTGCATTTAATTCCTGAAACGCTGCAACGTACTACGCTTGGCGCAAAAAAACTGGGGCAGCGCGTGAATATCGAAATTGATCCCCAGACCCAGGCGGTCGTGGATACCGTTGAGCGCGTGCTGGCGGCGAAAGAGGCGGCGATAATAAAGACCGTGGAAGAAGAATAAAAAATAACCCCGGTTAACCGGGGTTATTTTTTAGCGGGCCACCCGCAAGCCGTGCTCAATCCCACGGCTAAAGACCACCTGCCATAGCTGTATATCCCGCGCGCGGAACGCGCCCGCACAGGCATTCAGATAATAGCTAAACATCCGTTTGAATCGTTCCGAATAGTTGTCGGCGATTTCAGGCCATGCAGCCTGGAAACGTTCATGCCAGGCCATTAGGGTCGTGTCGTAATCTGCGCCGAAGTTATGCCAGTCTTCCACAATAAAATGCGGTTCGCTGGCGTTCGCAATATGGCGAACAGAGGGTAAACAGCCATTCGGGAAGATATATTTGTTGATCCACGGGTCCACATTGTTATCGGTGCGTTTAGAGCCGATGGTGTGCAGCAGGAAAATTCCGTCAGGCTTCAGGTTACGATCGGCGACCTCGAAGTAGGTTTTGTAGTTCTTCGGCCCCACGTGCTCGAACATACCTACGGAAACAATACGATCGAACTGCTCGTTCAGGTCGCGGTAGTCCTGAAGCCGGATATCAACATCCAGTCCCAGACAGCGCTCCTGCGCCATCTTCTGCTGTTCAGCCGAAATCGTGACGCCGACTACGCTGACGCCGTAATTTTTCGCCATAAACCAGGCAAGACCACCCCAGCCACAGCCGATGTCCAGCACACGCATGCCGGGCTGTAACTGCAATTTATCGCAGATCAGTTGCAGCTTGTCCTGCTGCGCCTCTTCCAGGGTCGTCGCTTTTTTCCAGTATCCGCAGGAGTACTGCATTAAAGGATCGAGCATACGGCTGAACAGATCGTTGCCCAGGTCGTAATGCTCTTTACCGACGATCCACGCCCGTTTTTTACTTTGCAGATTGAACAGGCGGGCGGAAGCGATACGTAAAGTATCTTTGAAATGACGAGGGAGCTGTTTTTCAAGACCGGCGCGTAATACGCTGGAGAAGAACATATCCAGCCGCTCACACTCCCACCAGCCGTCCATATAGCTTTCACCCAGCCCTAACGATCCCTCCTGTAACACGCGTTTGAAAAAATCGGGATGCTTAATCTGGGGATCGGAGGGGGATGAGCCATTAATCGTAATGCCCGCACGTCCCAACAGTTCACTGACGATCCGGGACCAGTTATCGTCCGGAACGCTGACTTCTTCTATACACGATGAACTCATAGCTTCTCCATCACCTTGCTGTGATCAGAACCTTAAAACAGCGTAGACGCTTTTTTGGTTTGTGAGAAATCTCACGGTAAATGCCCGCGAGGCTAATATCCGACGTAGAACAGAGGAAGGGAGATAACCCTTGCCGAAATGCCTTCCATGGTAAAACGGGAGCGCTCCGGCTCCCGTTAACACTTAATATTTATCGTATTTAATCGAACCAAATTCAGTATAGGCCGCAAAATTAGGTGATTCAACAGAAAATTGTTAGCAACCTAATCACTGGTTTTTAACATAGTTTCCCACGCAATCAGGCGTGCGACGTTTCTGTCTGCGCGTTTTCACTCTGCTCGCGATGAGCTGAGGACTGCATGCGATAGCCCAATCCCGCCAGCGCAACGGTGACCAGCATCACGCTGGTGGTGGTGAGCAGCGGGGTTGCAATCAACGCAGAGACCACGAGACTTGCCAGGAAGCACAGGCCAAGTTGCAGGGTATTTTGCAGCGCGGCAGCGCGGCCTGTCGCCTGCGGAAATGGACGCAACGCCTGAGCTACAACAATAGGGTAGATGGCCCCGTTAGCGATCGCCATGACGCAGAACGGAATCAAAATTTCTGCAAGCCCGGCGCCCGGAATAAAGCCGACAGCCCAGGTCGCAATCACGCTTAGCGCATACAGCACCAGCAGCCAGGGCAGCATCTGTTGGCCTTCCCATTTTTGCAGCGCGGCGCGACAGCCATAGCCACCCACCAGGAAGGCGATGGTCTGTGGTACATAGCTCAGGCCGATAGCCGCCGGGCTGTAGCCCATGTCATGCAGAATGAACGGCGAACCGGTTAGCCAGGCAAAGAAGCTGGCAGAGCAGGCGGCATAAATCAGCACGTTACCGCGATAGGCTTTCGACCGCAGTAAAGAGGTAAAGGTAATGGGCTTCGCGTCCGGATGCGTCGCTTTTTTATGCGCCGGTTTAAGTCCGAACGCGGGCAGCATCAGGACCAGCGTAATAGCAAAGAGCGTGGCGAAAATGGCCTGCCAGTCGAAATGCGCGAGGATCCAGCTGCCCAGTAATGGGGCGAGTGCTGGCGACAGGCCGACCAGCGGCATAATGGTGGCGAATATCCGGTTAGTGCGCGAGGCGGGGTAGTAATCGGTCACCAGCGCCTGCCAGGTGACCGCAGCGGCACAGACACCGACCGCCTGAATAAAGCGCAGCGCCAGCAGCCAGGCGGCATCGCGGACCCACAGCATGCCCAGACAGCCTACGGCAAAAATCGCCAGACCCAATAACAGGACGGGCTTACGGCCAAAACGATCCGAGAGCGGCCCCCACAGCAATTGCGCAAAAGCAAAACCGGCGAGGAACAAACTCAAACTGGCGCTGATGGCGGCGGCAGGGGTTTGCAAATCTTCCTGCATCGCGGCGAACGCGGGCAGATACATGTCGGTCGCCAAAAAGCCCAGCACGCTTAAGCCGCCGAGCCAGACTAAAAATCCTTTCCTGGGTTGCACTGTTTTTTCTCCTGAGGAGTCAGGTGTACGTTGGCGCAGAGTGTAGGGAGTGCAAAGCGGCTTGTGAAACGCTAATATTTGGCGGGTGCATTCAAAAATTTTGCAGGCTAAAGATGTGGTCAGATTATTCCCTTGAAGTGGTTGATGCCGTGGCGCGTAACGGCAGCTTTACCGGCGCCGCCCAGGAGCTGCATCGCGTTCCCTCGGCTATCAGCTATACGGTGCGCCAGCTGGAAGCGTGGCTGGCGGTCCCGCTGTTTGAGCGGCGCCATCGCGACGTGGAGCTCACGCCTGCCGGCGCGTGGTTTTTGAAGGAAGGGCGATCTGTTATCAAAAAAATGCAGATCACCCGTGAGCAGTGCCAGCAGATCGCCAACGGCTGGCGCGGGCATCTCGCTATTGCGGTGGATAACATCGTTAAGCCGGAGCGGACCCGGCAGATGATCGTCGATTTCTATCGTCATTTTTCCGACGTCGAACTGCGTGTATCGCAGGAAGTGTTCAACGGCGTCTGGGATGCGCTGGCGGACGGCAGGGCGGAGATGGCGATTGGTGCGACCCAGGCGATCCCGGTTGGGGGGCGCTACGCGTTTCGCGACATGGGCATGCTGAGCTGGACCTGCGTGGTCGCGCGCGATCACCCGCTGGCGGCGCTGGAAGGTCCGCTGAGCGATGACACCTTACGCAACTGGCCCTCGCTGGTGCTGGAAGATACCTCCCGCTCGCTGCCCAAGCGCATTACCTGGCTGCTGGATAATCAGCGCCGCGTGGTCGCGCCGGACTGGGAGTCGTCGGCCACCTGTCTGAGCGCGGGGCTGTGCGTTGGCATGGTGCCGGTGCATTTTGCGCGCCCGCGCATCGACGCGGGAGAGTGGGTGGCTCTGACGCTGGAAAACCCCTTCCCGGATGCCGCGTGCTGTCTGACGTGGCAGCAAAACGACGTCTCGCCCGCCATGGCCTGGCTGCTGGATTATCTGGGCGACAGTGAAACGCTGAACCGGGAGTGGTTGCGGGAACCAGCATAGCTGGCCCCGTAATGAGATTAACGACGGTAGTCGCGGAACGGACCGTCCGCAACGGAACGGCGTTCAATCAGGCGCGGGTGGACTTCAATGGACTGGGACTGTTCACGCTTGTTGACGATCCTGTCCAGCAGCATATTGAAGGCCGTTTCACCCAGCGAATCTTTCGGCTGGTGAATGGTGGTCAGCGCCGGGGTAAAGAAGCGAGCGTTGCGCACGTTGTCATAGCCGATCACCGAGATATCCTGCGGGACGCGCAGGCCGAGTTCATCCGCCGCGCAGAGCGCGCCCATCGCCATGATGTCGCCGCCGCAGAACACCGCAGTAGGGCGATGCGGCTGGGAGACGATCTGCTGCATGGCGCGGTAGCCCGACTCCGGCTCGAAGTCGCCCTGAACAATCCAGTTTTCCGGCACGGTGATCAGCGCCTCTTCCATCGCTTTCATGAAACCGGCCAGACGACCAGCCCCGGTGTTACGCTCCAGCGGACCCGGGATCACGCCAATTTCACGATGACCGCGTTCTACCAGATAACGCCCCGCCATGTAGCCGCCTTCAAAGGCGTTATCAATAACGGAGTCGGTAAAGTCTGCGCGCGCTTCGCCCCAGTCCATGACCACCATCGGAATGTGGCGATACTCTTCCAGCATGGAAAGGACCGACTCGGGGTATTCAGAACACATTACCAGCAGGCCGTCGACGCGCTTTTGCGCCATCATTGACAGGTAAGCGCGCTGTTTTTCAATGTTGTTCCACGCGTTGCCCAGAATCAGGGTATAGCCTTTCTGGAAGCAGTTTTTTTCAACGGCTTCGATGATTTCAGCAAAGTAGGCCGCTTCACTGCTGGTGGCCAGCAGACCAATCGATTTGGTGTGATTAACCTTCAGACTGCGGGCGACCGCACTTGGCGAGTAGTGCAGCTCTTTGATTGCCGCCCAGACGGCATTACGCGTCTCTTCAGCGACGAAACGCGTTTTGTTAATAACATGTGATACGGTTGTAGTGGAAACGTTTGCGCGTTTTGCTACGTCTTTAATTGTTGCCATTAAATGTCACTCCAGACCATATCCTAAGCTCCTGAAAAAATTGAAGGTAAACGTTTGCCTTCTCTCACCCTTATTACGCAAACATGAGTTGCGACACGCCGGGAAAACGACACAGGACGTCAGGAGGGGGTCAGTGGCCGGTACGCTAATAAATTTAGCGTGGAATTTTGTCCTATCTTGATGAAAAGGGGAAGAGGTAAAGTGGATATCCGTTTAAATCCTGGAAGATTTTTGACCTGAACTGTGTAAAAATGAGCAAGCTCACTTTTCGTAGGGTGAATAAAAGGAGAAAAATTGATGAGTACCGATCTGAAGTTTTCGCTGTTTACCACCATTGTTGTTCTTGCTCTGATTGTTGCCGGTGGTTTAACCGCTGCGCTGCACTGATTCAGGAGGGGGGAGAACCTTCTCCCTCTCTTGCCGCTATTGTTACCTCTCCGGCAAAAATCTTTTGCCAAAATGTTAACTTCTCATTTTTTGTGATTGATGTCATGCTTTTGACTTCTTAGTTCTGTGCCGGGTTATGGCACGGTATCCGGAGTCTCTTCATGAAAATCAATTTTCCCCTGCTGGCCCTGGCGATTGGCGCCTTCGGGATTGGCACCACTGAATTCTCCCCGATGGGGTTATTGCCTGTTATCGCCCGGGGTGTGGACGTCTCTATCCCTGCGGCCGGTATGTTAATTAGCGCCTACGCGATTGGCGTGATGGTGGGCGCGCCGCTGATGACGCTGCTGCTTTCGCACCGCGCTCGCCGCAATGCGCTGATTTTCCTGATGGCGATTTTCACCCTCGGAAATGTGCTTTCCGCGATTTCGCCCGATTACACCACTCTGATGCTTTCGCGCATTCTGACCAGCCTCAATCATGGCGCCTTCTTCGGACTGGGCTCGGTTGTCGCCGCCAGTGTGGTGCCAAAACATAAGCAGGCCAGCGCGGTAGCCACTATGTTTATGGGTCTCACCATCGCTAATATCGGCGGCGTTCCCGCTGCCACCTGGCTGGGAGAAGCCATCGGCTGGCGTATGTCTTTCCTCGCAACCGCCGGACTGGGCGTGGTCGCGATGGTTGCGCTGTTCTTCTCACTGCCGAAAGGAAGTGCGGGAGAACGTCCGGAAGTACGCAAAGAGCTGGCGGTGCTAATGCGTCCTCAGGTGTTGTCCGCGCTGCTCACCACGGTGCTGGGGGCGGGGGCGATGTTTACGCTCTACACCTATATCTCCCCGGTGTTGCACGACATTACCCACGCAACGCCACTCTTTGTTACCGCGATGCTGGTGCTGATTGGTGTCGGGTTCTCGATTGGCAACTATCTCGGCGGGAAATTTGCCGACCGCTCCGTCAGCGGGACGCTGAAAGGTTTTTTAACGCTGCTGATTGTCATCATGGTGGCGATCCCGTGGCTGGCGCGTAACGAAGTGGGTGCCGCGATTGCCATGGTGGTGTGGGGCGCCGCAACCTTTGCCGTGGTGCCACCGTTGCAGATGCGCGTAATGCGCGTTGCGCACGAAGCGCCGGGGCTCTCTTCGTCCGTGAATATCGGTGCGTTTAACCTGGGCAATGCGCTGGGGGCCGCAGCGGGTGGGGCGGTGATCTCCGGTGGTCTGGGTTACAGCTTTGTGCCGGTGATGGGGGCGATCATTGCCGCACTCGGTCTGCTGCTGGTGATGATGTCTGGTCGTAAACAGCCTGAAGCGGTGTGTACGGCGGAATAAACAAAAACGCAGAAGGGCTTCCCCTTCTGCGTGTCTCTTACGCGGCGAAGTTCTTCGCAACAAATTCCCAGTTAACCAGTGCCCAGAAGTGTTCCAGGTAGTTCGGGCGCGCATTACGGTAATCAATGTAATAGGCGTGTTCCCATACGTCCACGGTCATCAGCGGCGTGGCGCTGGTGGTCAGAGGGGTACCCGCATTAGAGGTGGAAACGATAGCCAGTTTGCCATCAGCCTCTTTGACCAGCCAGGTCCAGCCGGAGCCAAAGTTTTTAACGGCGGCGTCAGTAAACTTCGCTTTAAAATCCGCGAAACTGCCGAACGCGGCGTTAATCGCTGCCGCCAGCTCACCGGCAGGTTCTCCGCCTGCATTGGGGGCCAGGCAGTGCCAGTAGAAGGTGTGGTTCCACACCTGAGCGGCGTTGTTGAATACGCCACCGTCTGAACTGCGCACGATCTCTTCCAGCGTTTTGCCTTCAAAATCGGTGCCCTTGATCAGATTGTTCAGGTTGGTGACATAGGTCTGGTGATGCTTGCCGTAATGGTACTCCAGGGTTTCCGCGGAAATATGCGGGGCCAGGGCGTCTTTTGCATACGGTAGTGCAGGTAATTCGAACGACATTGCTTCTCTCCTTATAGTTTTATACGTTGCCAATAACCCTACAGACAACAAGGACAGAATAGCAAATTGAAAGGGTATGCAAAAGAGGAACTTACCCTGCCACGGAGGCGGCAGGGCAGGGGCTAGCGGATGGTTTTTGGCGTCATCACGCGGCGTGCACCCACATAGTGGCGCACCCAGTAATCTTCGCTGAGGGAGGTGATCTGAATGTCCTGACCGCTGCGCGGTGACTGGATAAATTTACCGTTACCCACATACACCCCAACGTGATCGGCCGTACCGCGTCCCTGGGTGCGGAAGAACACCAGGTCGCCATTTTGCAGTTCGCCACGGTTTACAGGCGCGGCGTCGCGCAGATGGTACATCTCATTGGCGGTGCGCGGAATGCGAAACTTCACCAGATCTTTATAGGCATAATAAACCAGCCCACTACAGTCAAAACCGGTGCGCGGAGAAGTGCCGCCCCAGCGATACGGTTTACCTATTTGCCCCATCAGTTTGTTCATCGCCGTTTTTTGCGCTTTCTGCATACGCGCTTTATGCACGTCAGCCAGCTTCGTCACTTTTGCACATTTCGTTTTATGGCCTTTGCGCACGGTGCATTTTTCATTCACCAGGCTGGCAGTCGTGCGGGTGGTTTTGTGTGTGCCGGAACGGAGAGTTTTGGTTTTACTGGAGGCGGTCTTTTTGGTCTGAGCGGTGGTTTTCTTCTTTACTGTTTTGCTGGTGGTTTTTTTCTTACGTTCTGTGGTTTTTGCCAGATGCGATTTTTGTACAGCAGAATGCCGCGCCTGTTCAGAGGCGTTCGCCGCTGGCGTAAATGAGAGTGTGGTAAACAGTAAAGCACAGAGCGTCATCGAGATTTTAGTTATCCGCGCCACTGGGCAGTCCCCTGATAAATGCAGGCCACAATGCATACCCGCGTGAGATTTACAAAACCTGTCGATTCTAATCCATAAAATCAGAAGAAGTTAATAGCATTTTTCATTCAAAAATTGTGTTTCGTTAGCAAGTGCAAAAAAATTCACCATTCTGTCGTACTCTTGTTCGCTCCTTAAGCAAAACCGCACCCCGTCTGGCGATAAACGACATTAGCAATGCAACTTTATGCGATAAGCGATAAAATAATTAGACGTGACAAAAATGTTATTTTCCGATGTCGGCCTGACCCGCTACAATGTCAGACTGATGCCGTAACAGAAGTTAAAGGAAGCAAGACATGAGCACCACTATTGAAAAAATTCAGCGCCAGATCGCTGAAAACCCGATTCTCCTGTACATGAAAGGTTCTCCGAAGCTGCCAAGCTGCGGCTTCTCCGCGCAAGCGGTCCAGGCGCTGTCCGCCTGTGGTGAGCGTTTTGCTTACGTTGATATCCTGCAAAACCCGGACATTCGCGCTGAACTGCCAAAATACGCCAACTGGCCGACCTTCCCGCAGCTGTGGGTTGATGGTGAACTGGTTGGCGGATGCGACATCCTGATTGAAATGTATCAGCGCGGCGAACTGCAACAGCTGATCAAAGAGACTGCGGCGAAGTATAAAACCGAAGAGCCGGACGCAGAATAAGTTTTCTGCGGATATAAAAAAGCGACCACATTATGTTGGTCGCTTTTTTTTGTCCTGTGGGGCTGTTAATTACCCAACCTACGATTGAGGATCGGCCTCGTCGCCCATCGGCAGCGGCCAGCCGCCGAGACGTTTCCAGCGGTTGACGATCTCACAGAACAGCTCCGCCGTACGCTCGGTGTCGTATAACGCGGAATGTGCCTGGGTGCCGTCAAACGCAATACCCGCCGTGATGCAGGCTTTAGAGAGCACGGTTTGCCCCAGCGCCAGGCCGCTCAGCGCGGCGGTGTCGAAGGTCACAAACGGATGGAATGGATTACGCTTCAGCGAGGCGCGCTCGGCGGCAGCCATGGTGAAGCTGTGATCGAACGTAGCGTTATGGGCCACCATGATGGCGCGGCTACAGTCATTCTCTTTCATGCCTTTGCGCACCATTTTGAAAATGGCGTGCAGCGCCTCGTATTCGCTTACCGCCCCGCGCAGCGGGTTTGTCGGATCGATACCGTTAAAGGCCAGCGCCTCTGGCTGTAAGTTTGCCCCTTCAAAGGGTTCAACGTGGAAATGCAGCGTGGTGTCCGGTACAAGCCAGCCCTGTTCATCCATCTTCAGCGTGATGGCGGCAATCTCAAGCAGCGCATCGGTTTTAGCGTTAAATCCGGCTGTTTCTACATCAATAACAACGGGATAAAAACCACGAAAACGGTCGCACAGACCGGTAAATTGAGCGTTATCGGACATCAGGGTCTCTTACAAGGGGGAAAAAGCAGTGCGCATTATGGCAAATTTTGAGAGGGGATGCAGCAAAACAACGGGCGCATAGTGCGCCCTGCGGGATCAATTGCCCAGACCGCGACCAGCGTCTTTGGCTTCGATCAGTTCGATTTTATAACCGTCCGGATCTTCCACAAACGCAATGACGGTGGTACCGCCTTTAACCGGACCGGCTTCACGGGTGACGTTACCGCCATTGCTGCGGATACGTTCGCAGGCTTCGGCGGCGTTATCCACTTCCAGCGCGATGTGGCCGTAAGCTGTACCCAGCTCGTAGCTGTCCACGCCCCAGTTGTAAGTCAGCTCGATGACCGCTTCATCAGATTCCGGGCCGTAACCAACAAACGCCAGAGAGTATTTATATTCCGGATTTTCGCTGGTGCGCAGCAGCTTCATGCCCAGAACGTTAGTGTAGAAATCGATGGAACGTTGCAGGTCGCCAACGCGCAGCATGGTGTGAAGTAGGCGCATAATTTCCTCATTAAACAGTGGAATGAATTATCTTTTTGAACAGAAACGATGTTTTAGTATAGCGGCGAAAGGTCGCCGCTATCAATGTACAAAGCGGGATTACAGTGAAGGGTAGTCGGTATAACCTTCCGCGCCGCCGCCATAGAAACTTTCAGGGCGCTGTGGGTTCAGTTCGGCTTTCTTCTGCAAACGGGCAACCAGATCCGGGTTAGCAATGTAATCGCGGCCAAAGGCCACGGCGTCGATCAGGCCTTTCCCGATCAGATCCTCGGCTTTCTCTGCCGTATACGCGCCCGCCCCGATAATCACGCCGTGGAAGCGCTCGCGCACTTTCTGGCGGAAGGCTTCACTGTAAGGCTTGCCACCTGCCCAGTCCGGCTCGGACATGTGCAGATAGGCGATACCGCGTTTCGCCAGCTCTTCAATCAGATACAGCGCGTCTGCTTCTTCGTTCGGACCGTTGTCGACGTTCTGGAAAGTACCGATCGGGGAGACACGAATACCAATGCGGTCTGCGCTCCACTCATTACAGACAGCATCGACCACTTCAAGCACCAGGCGCGCGCGGTTTTCAACGCTGCCGCCGTACTGGTCGGTACGCTGGTTGGAAGACGGGGACAGGAACTGATGCAGCAGGTAACCGTGCGCAGAGTGCAGCTCAACCAGGTCGAAGCCCGCTTCACGGGCGTTGGCGACGGCCTGACGGAAATCATTCACGATACCCGGGATCTCGTCCAGCTCCAGCGCGCGTGGCGTGGTGGTGTCAACGCGGATCGCATTACCGTTTTCATCGCGCAGGGAAGTGCGGGTATTGGCGTTCAGGGCAGAGGCCGAAACCGGCGCCTGACCGCCAGGCTGGATGCTGCTGTGTGAGATACGACCGGTGTGCCACAGCTGAACGGCAATACGACCATCTTCAGCATGCACGCCTGCGGTGATTTTTTTCCACGCGGCGATCTGTTCCGGGCTGTGCAGACCCGGCGCACCGGCGTAGCCTTTTGCCTGGGCAGAAATCTGCGTGGCTTCGGAAATAATCAGGCCCGCGCTGGCGCGCTGACGATAATACTCACCCATCAATGGCGTTGGGATATCGCCCGGCTCGATGCTGCGCAGACGGGTGAGTGGGGCCATAAACACGCGGTTTGGGGCAGTAACGGCACCCACTTTCAGTGGGGTAAACAGCTTTTCAGCGGACATAATGGCTCCTGAGTAGACCAGTCGACTAGTAAAAGGGTAAATAAAAACGCCGGCTACACGCCAGGCGCGGTTATACAGTTTTTCACATGCGCCAGCGCGCTTTCGAGCGGCACGGCGCTGCGAGACATTTTTGCTTGCAGGTTGGCGCCTAACCAGAGGGAATAGAGCACCTGTGCCTGCGTGAGCGGATCGCCGGAGAAGGAGAGCGTTTTTTCATTGCGCCCGCTCTCCAGCGCCTGAGCCAACAGGGCAATCACGCCGCTGGCTCCTTTATCCATGGCGGTGCGCATATCTTCGGAGAGATCGCACACTTCGGCAGACAGTTTTACCGTCAGGCAGCCGCTGATGATGCCCTGCTGACAGAACTGCGTCAGCGTTTCCTGATAGTAGTTCAGAACACGATCCCGGTAGTCACCTTCACCGCTGGCGAAGTGGGCTGCCAGGCGCTGATGGTAGCTGGCGTAGTGCCGCTCCAGCATGGCAACGCCAAACGCCTCTTTGGATCGAAAATAGTGATAAAACGATCCCTTAGGTACTTCAGCAGTTTTTAACAACTCGCTCAGCCCCATCCCGGTAAACCCGCGATGCATGCAAAGGCGCTCGCCGGTAGCCAGCAAATGTTCTCGTGTATCGTGTTCAGTGTGTCTGCTCATGCCCTTACTCTAATAGACCGTTCGGTCTAATGCAAGCCCGCTTAGCGACGACACTGCGACAGAATATCCAGCTGCGGCTGATAAACCGCTGATTTCACGTCCATCATGCCCAGAACGGTGGCGAATAAATTGTCCTGTGAAACCGCCTCTTTTGCGGCATGGTCACGCAGGCAATCCGTGTTTACGCCGAAGTTTTTCGCATAATCCGGGGAGAGCCAGAACATAAACGGAATATGCGTTTGCTGCTCCGGGGCCAGCATATACGGCGTACCGTGCAGGTAAATTCCGCTCTCACCCAGCGATTCACCGTGATCGGAGAGGTAAATGAGCGCCGTGTTCATGTTGGCCTGCCGGGCTTTCAGCGCGTCGATGGTTCGGCTGACGACGCTGTCGGTATACAGAATCGTGTTGTCATAGGTATTGATCAGCGACTGATGATCGCAATCCTGTATTTCATTGGTATCGCAGGTTGGGGTGAACTTGCGGAAGTTGTCCGGGTAGCGTTTGTAATAGGCCGGACCGTGGCTGCCCATCAGGTGAATAACCAGAACCGTATCCTGCTTTATTCCATCCAGCACATTGTCCAGGCGGTACAGGTTGACGTCGTCGATACAGGATTTGTCCTTACAGAACTGATCCAGTTTCCACTGGGTCATGTCCGTGTGCGGCACGCGGTCGCAGGCGCCTTTACACCCGCCGTCGTTGTCGCGCCACAGCAGGTTGAACCCGGCATGGTTAAGGACATCGAGCAGACCTTCCTGATGATGGGCGAGGTCCGCGTCATATTTTTTCCGCGTCATACCGGAGAACATGCAGGGGACGGAAACGGCGGTTTCCGTGCCACAGGAGGAGGCCCGCGGGAAGTTGATGACATCCTGCTTTTTCAGCTCTGGGTTGGTTTCACGCGGGTAACCATTTAACGAGTAGTTTGCGGCGCGGGAGGCTTCACCCACCACCACAACCAGCACGGTTTTCTTGCGTTGGCCGGAAATCAGCGCGCCTTTATGAGCATCTTCGCCAATGCGGACCAGCGTCTGGTCGCCGGCAAACCAACGCATTTTGCTGTATTTCACCAGGGCGCTCACGTAATTCGCCGGGGTGACCATTTTGACGATGCTTTTATTATTACGGAACAGCGAAGCATAGTCTTTATAGAACACTGACGCGACCAGGATGATCACCAGCAGCGCACCCAGCATAGCGGCGAAGCGCGTCAGGAGGGCATACCACCATTTTCCTGTGCGAATGCGCGTCAGGGCTAACACAACAGATGGAACCAGACCCGCTACGACCAGCCACAGGATCATCTGCGGCGTCACCAGGGCAGTCGCTTCCTGAGAATTAGTCTCGAACACGTTCACAATCATGTTCTGATCGATAACCGTACCATAGGAATACATAAACCAGGTCGCGGCGGCACATCCCAGGGTCAGGACAATCAGGAGCGGCTTACGAATAAAGGGGATATTTAACAGGCTGAAGACAATCACCCAGCCGCAGAACAGTACCAGCGGCACGCTGGCAGCAAACAGGACATCGTGCAGATGCGCAGGCGCAATGATTGACCAGCTGCGCTGGATAAACAGTGCATTCAGTACGGTGAAGAAAAGTGCACAGCCCAGAGTAAATTTTATATCGTTACAGTGTAACTTTTTAGTGAACCACATGATGAACAGACCATTCGTTATATCAATGCGGCGAGTATAAGAAGGGAAGATTAGCGAAACCTTAATCTCCTGTTTGTGGCGGACATCCTTGCATGCAAGCCATTTAGGGTCCTCACTGTAGGGAATAATGACGTTCTGGAGGTAGGTGTGGCAGAGCAACTGGAATTTTTCCCTGTCCAGAGCCCGTGCCGGGGTATTTGCCAGGTTGATGAACGAGGATACTGCCGTGGCTGCATGCGCACGCGCGATGAACGTTTTAACTGGCAAAATTTCAGCGACGCGCAAAAGCAGGAGGTCTTACGGCTCTGCCGACAGCGTCTGCTGCGCAAAATTCGTGCAAACAAAGCGGTTGAACCCGAAGAACCTCAGCAACCTTCACTGTTTTAGCAGGGTAATTGCGTATACTGGTAACAAGACTTCCTTGAGGAAAATGTTATGGTTCAGCGTATTACCCTTGCCCCGCAGGGCCCGGAATTCTCCCGATTTGTTATGGGCTACTGGCGCCTCATGGACTGGAATATGTCTCCGGTCCAGCTGGCGGACTTTATAGAAGAGCATCTCGATCTCGGGATCACCACCGTCGATCACGCTGATATTTATGGCGGCTATCAGTGCGAGGCCGCCTTTGGCGAAGCGCTGAAGCGAGCGCCAGCGCTGCGTGAACGTATGGAGATTGTGACCAAATGCGGTATTGCCACCACAGCAAAACCGGAGCATGCGCTTGGGCATTACATCACTGACAGCGCGCATATCGTTAAAAGCGCCGAGCAGTCACTGATCAACCTGGCGACCGATCGCATCGACCTGCTGCTTATCCACCGTCCCGATCCGTTGATGGATGCGGATGAGGTCGCGGAAGCCTTCCTGACGCTGCACCAGAGCGGAAAGGTGCGCCATTTTGGCGTGTCTAACTTCACCCCGGCACAGTTTGCGTTATTGCAGTCTCGCCTGCCGTTTACGCTGGCGACGAATCAGGTGGAGATCTCGCCTGTTCATCAGCCGCTGCTGCTGGATGGCACGCTCGACCAACTGCAACAGCTGCGCATCCGTCCAATGGCATGGTCCTGTCTGGGAGGCGGCCGCCTGTTTAACGATGAGGCATTCCAGCCGCTGCGTAACGAGCTTGAAACGGTGGCGCGCGAACTGAATGCGGAGAGTATCGAGCAGGTGGTTTACGCCTGGATCCTGCGCCTGCCGTCTAAACCGCTGCCAATTATTGGCTCCGGCAAAATTGAGCGCGTCCGCGCTGCGCTTGTGGCTGAGGAGCTGGATATGACGCGCCAGCAGTGGTTCCGCATCCGCAAGGCGGCGCTGGGCTACGACGTACCCTGAGCACGCCTGAACCTGACTTTCCGGTGAAATCTGCGCCGCTGGTATAGACTTAAGGTGCAAAAAATAACCCGTGGAGGTCTTATGAAGCGTTTTGCTCTGGCAATGGTTACGCTGGTTGTTTGCGCAGGTGCGCATGCAGCCAGCGAGGACGTTGAAATGAATCTCGTCACTTCTCAGGGGGTAGGCCAGTCCATCGGGACGGTGAAAATCACCGAAACCGATAAAGGGCTGGAATTTGCTCCCGATCTCAAGGCTCTTCCACCCGGCGAACATGGTTTTCACGTTCATGCCAAAGGCAGCTGTCAACCCGCAATGAAAGAGGGGAAACCAACAGCTGCGGAAGCGGCAGGGGGGCATCTCGACCCGCACAACTCCGGTAAGCATGAAGGTCCGGAAGGGATGGGGCACCTCGGCGATCTGCCGGTCCTGGTGGTAAATAACGACGGTAAAGCCACCGATCCGGTTGTGGCGCCACGACTCAAAAAGCTTGACGAGGTCAAAGGCAAGGCGCTGATGGTCCACGTGGGCGGCGATAACATGTCCGATCAGCCTAAACCGCTTGGCGGCGGCGGGGCGCGCTATGCCTGCGGGGTGATCTGATCGCCAATCGTTCCGGGTGGCGGCGCCTGTTCAAGCTGTGACAGGGAGCAGTGCAGCCGCCAGATAATGGACGCCAGATCGCGGGCCGCAGGCTGATGATGGTGCGCCAGCGCGTCGCAAATACGCTGAAGCTCGGCGAGCGTGACGCTCAGGGGGCGCTGCTGCACCCCGCGCTCGCTCATCACATCTCGGAGCATGGAAATACAGTTATCACGGACCTGCGACAGCGGATCGGAACGCGTCTCCCAGGCGCGCAGTTGCCACACCACGTGCGAACAGTTTAACAGCACCACGCCCCAGCGCAGCAGCCAGCGACGGGAGAGTGAATCCTGGCTATTGTTCAGCTGGCTGACATGATGATAAACCAGCGATTCATACTCGCTTTCGCGCAGATGCGGCCTGCGGCTCAGCTGATCGACAAAACCCCTGCGCAACTCCCGAATATGCCTGCGGCTTTTACGCGCGTCCGAGCCCGGGCGTAGCACGGCGAAAGCCAGCCACGCCAGCCCCACGCCGAGGATCTTCGCCAGGTTGTCGTTGAGAAAATCAGCGTAATCGTAAACCGGTGGATTCGTTACAGAGATAAATGAGCCCATAAAAACAATCAACTGACCCCACAGACCGGCCAGTTTAGGCATTTGCAGTTTGAGCAACTGCATGGTGGTTAATAGCGGGAAGAGAAACAGCAGAAATTGCCAGAGGTCGGTTATCTGCACCATCAAACCAAATTTCACCACGAAGCTGAACAGCGACAGCAGTACCAGCGTACGCAGCAGAAGCGTCAGGGAATTAAAGGGGGAAGCGGCGACGGAATAGAGCACGCAGCTGATTGCTGCAAGCGTCAGGGCCGCACTGCCCGCATCCCATTGGGTGGTGATGGCCCATGCGCCCACGGCCGTTAACGCGCAAAACGTACGAAAACCGCTCCACAGCGCCTCCATTGCGTCGGTATGCCGCGCCAGAGCAGGACTACCGGGAACGGAAAATTCGGTGACGGGCGTGGCATTTTCGACGGCTTTTAACCAGCGGCTGCTGCGCAGATACAGGCGGCAGAAATAGTTCAGACGCTGCCAGAAGGCGCGATGCCGGTAGTCATATTCATCCGTTGGAGCGAGCGGCGCGATAATGCGGGCCACGGTATAGATATCGGCATCCGGACGCGCAAGGGCGGCGAGCAGCGCCTCAATAATCTCCCGGGTATGGGCTGGCGGTGCAGGCCAGTTCAGCAACATCCGGCGAAGGCTCGAGATCGCACTCGTCATCCGCAATTGCTGGTGCAGTAAATAGTTCAGAAGCGTATTCTGGCGACGAAAACGGTAGTGGCTCCAGAAAGCCTGGATGCGCAGCAGGTTCATGGTCAGGATCTGGCCGATGACCTTTTCGTGCGCGAGGCGGATGTCATCGCTGCTGTCAGGCTGCCAGAGCAGGCTGGCATGTTCCAGCAAACG
The DNA here is from genome assembly GCF_048283985.1 of Enterobacter cloacae complex sp. 6730903. Classification (NCBI taxonomy): domain Bacteria; kingdom Pseudomonadati; phylum Pseudomonadota; class Gammaproteobacteria; order Enterobacterales; family Enterobacteriaceae; genus Enterobacter; species Enterobacter cloacae complex sp. 6730903. The sequence goes on from NZ_JBLVXX010000014.1 coordinate 48,293, forward strand.
TGCGTGCATCGTTTTAAGGGCGGTGATAAGCGTAGTGCCATCTGAGGTACTGGGCAGAATCATCATCATGACGCCCCCGCACAGAATGCCGACCATTACTTCACACACGCGTGCCTGGGCGATATCCCACAGCTCGGTGGTGTCCAGCACGTTGACGACCGGAAAGGCGATAATGGCCGCGGTGTAACCCGCCAGTTGAAACGCATAGGCAACGTTATTGGTAAAATGGGCGCAGGCCCAGGTACACAGCCCCAGCCATGCCGACATGCTTAACAGAAATAGCCAGGGATCGTTCAGGGTATGGCCGGCAAGAAGCAGTGCGGCGGTTGCCCCCAGCAGGCTACCCGCCACGCGCCCGAGGCTTTTACTGATAACGCCCCCGACGGTAGGGAAGCTGACGACCGCCGCAGAGGTCATCGCCCAGTAAGGCTCATCCAGATTCAGATAATAGGCAACCGTAAGCGCAAGGCACATGGCGATGCCGTTGCGCAGCGCGTAACGCCACTGCGGTCGTGTCGCTTTTATCCACGGCGTATTGCGCCAGGAGAAAGCCCCCAGGTTCATCATCGCGATCCGATGGCGACGGTGCAGGTTGTGCCAGAGACCAGGGTAATGTCTTTCGGCAGTTGATCAAACTCGACGCGAACAGGCACCCGCTGAGCCAGACGCACCCACGGTACGTTGGGTTTGATGTCGGGCACCAGGCCAGAATCGGTTTCCACGCTCTGATCGTAAATTGCCCGACCTATGCTGCTAACGTGACCCTGTAACGTTTCTGCGCCGCTGTAAAGCGTGATCCGGGCAGGCGCTCCCTCGCGGATATGGCGCAGCTTGGTCTCTTCAAAATAACCTACAACATAGAAAGAGTGGCTATCGACCAGGGCGAAGACCGGCTGGCCTGTGGTGGCGTAATCCCCCACACGGGTCGACAGGCTCGTGATCCATCCATCCACCGGCGCTTTGACCACGGTCTGGGTCAGTTGCCACTCGGCCTGTTTCAGCGTTGCCTCTGCAACCTTCAGGCTGGCCTGCATGGCTTTTACATTGATATTGGCGGTATCGAGATCTTCCGCAGAGATGTAATTTCTCGACAGATGGCGGCGGCGTTCGGCTTCGTTATTGGCTTTTGCCAGATCGGATTGAGCTTTAGCGAGCTGCGCCTGGGCATTAAGCACCGCAATGTGAAAAGGGGTCTCGTCGATGCGGAATAGCACATCGCCCGCATGAACGTACTGGTTGTCCTTCACCAGCAGCGCGCTGATACTGCCGGATACCTGTGGCGTGATGCTGACCTGTTCCGCGCGGATCTTGCCGTCACGCGTCCAGGGCGACTGCATGTAATAATTCCAGAGCCACCAGCCAGCCATCAGCGCCAGCGCTAAGACAAAAAGAGTGGAAAAATATTTTAACGTTTTCAATGCTATTCTCACCACACGGTTAACACGGCAAGGCCAAGACAGACGGAGAGGGTAAACAGGGAGAGATCCATTAACATCGGGTGCCAGATTTCACCGGAATACATCCAGTCGCGCAGCAGACGATGCGCAATGAGCCAGATCACAAAACCGACCATCACGGCTTTAAACAGTGGCGGAAAGTAGACCGATGCGCCAACAATCAGATCCTGGAGGGGTAACCCTGCGGAGAAGGAAAACAACGTCACAAGCAGCGATCCTTTGCGGTGGAATGAGGGCCACATTGGCAGATTTCAATGCGATGGCGCATTACCATTCAGTGTAAATCATCCTTTAAGGAATGATGAATACCGTGATTGCATTTGTTTTGGCAATACAAATACTGCAAACTATTCTAAAATCACTATAATCACTTAGCAAGCTAATTATAAGGAGATGAAATTGGAATCGCCATTAGGTTCTGATCTGGCAAGGTTGGTACGCATCTGGCGTGCTCTGATTGACCATCGCCTGAAACCTCTGGAACTCACACAGACGCACTGGGTTACGCTGCATAACATCCATCAGCTTCCGCCCGATCAGTCACAGATCCAACTGGCAAAAGCGATTGGTATTGAGCAGCCGTCTCTGGTGCGTACCCTTGACCAGCTGGAAGAGAAGGGACTCATCTCCCGACAAACCTGCGCCAGCGACCGTCGCGCCAAGCGGATCAAATTGACGGAAAAAGCGGCCCCGATTATCACTGAGATGGAAACCGTCATCAGTAAAACGCGAGGGGAGATCCTGGCCGGTATTTCCCCCGCTGAGCTGGAAATGCTGATCGGACTCATCGCCCGTCTTGAGCAAAACATCCACGATTTACAGTCGCGCGACTGACGTTGTTTACAGGCCTTGCTCGTGCAAGGCCTCTGTCATGATTTGAACACCACCACCCGGTTGCGGCCCGTCTCTTTTGCCTCGTACATGGCTTTATCCGCGCTCTCCACGCAGGTTTCAGCGCTGGTTTCCGGCGAGGTGGCGGTGAATACCCCCATACTGATGGTAATCGGTTCCGGAAGCTGCCCACCGCTGCTGGCCTTGTCAAACCCGCTCAACTTGAGGCGAATACGTTCGGCAACCTGATGCGCGACATCAGACGGTGTATTTGTCAGCATGAGCACAAACTCTTCGCCGCCGATCCGCGCCGCGATATCCTGCGGTCGCACCGAATCGGTCAACAGGTTTGAGACAAACTGTAAAACCTTATCCCCCTGCAAATGGCCGTAGCAGTCGTTAATGCGTTTAAAACGGTCAAGATCGCTCACGACCACCGACACCGGATGTGTCACCGTGGCCGTGTTTAGCGCGTGATTTAATGAATCATAGAAATAGCTGCGATTATAAAGACGGGTGAGGGGGTCGCGGATGGAATTTTGATAAGACTGCTGATATTTTACATGCGAGTCACGATACAAATTAAATACATCAGAAAGTAAGATGAAAATAATCATTAACGTAGCGACAGTTTCGAATAACCGTGCCCGGTACCATGAAATATCTTCAGCGTGTCCGCCTAACAATAGCATGAGCAGAGTGACGATATAACAGACACATAAAAAATTGCCGCCGACCCAAAACAAATTCCTCACGCGGGTAATGGCCAACAGGGTGATTAACGTTACTACCCACAGGACGATCAAAATGATATTGATCGCCTGGCTCCACAGAACCATAAACTGCCGGGTTTCATTATCAACCAGGTCCAGTGTGAGCAGGGTTGAATGGCTGGAATAGAACAATGCCAGCCCAAGCATACAGCCCGTAAAGAGCGAGGCGCCGACAACGATACCAACATGGGCGCTTCGTGAGAGCGCAGAATTGCGCAGGCTATACAGTAATGCTGCGACGATCATCAGCACCGCCATTAAAAAGTGGCGGAACATGTAGAAAATCATGGCGTCGTTATAGTTCGCTTCGTTGAACTGATAGAGATCAAGCCAGGCCGGGAAGCTGGCCAGTGTCCCCACCATCAGTAACGCCGAACCGGCAAAGGCCAGGGCAATGGGAACAAGATATAATCGCCTTCTGTCGCACCAGTATTTCATTGCCATAAAACAGGCAATAAACAGATGGAACACCAGAAGAAATATCGTCAGCGTAGGGAAAAACAAAGGTGAAAACGAAGGAACCCATTCAACAAGTTTTATAAAAAAACCTTGTAATACGGCAATGATAACAATGCACCCAAGCGCGAAGGCCACAAAGCGGTTCTTTACAAATCGACAGATCGCAAGCATAGAGAATTTAAAAATTAAAAAAGGAAAAAGAGATTGCGAAGAGTCTAAGCGAGGGAAATAAAAAATACTTTGCGCACGGACAAGAACAGGTGAAATGAATAATTCACCATGTGAATATATTGTGCCAATATATTATTGGAAATGATGATTTTGGTAAATGGATGCGGTCTGAAAGACCACATCCATCAGGATATTAACGCGGGGAGACGGTGACCTGGCTGCCGTTGCTTGCCAGAACAACACGCTGGCCAGCAGAGAAGCGGGTGTTACCCTGTTTCTGCACAACCATAATGGTGCTGCCATCGTCTTTACGGATTTCCAGCTCAACGCCCTGAGTTTTGTTCATCGCACCCTGAACGCCCTGACCCGCTACGCCGCCTGCAACTGCGCCCGCTGCGGTCGCCAGAGAACGTCCGGTGCCGCCGCCAATGGTATTACCCAGGAAACCGCCCAGCACAGCACCGCCGATTGCACCCACCACGTTCGTGTCATCGCCACCCTGAATCTGAACAGGACGGGCATTAACGATAGTACCGTATGTCACGTTCTGTACCTGTTTAGCTTCAGAAGCACTATATACGTCGCCGGAGAGTGAACTGTCATTCACACAACCCGCCAGTGTTAAACCAATCAGCGAAACGCCCAGTACACGTAAAATCATTTGACTCTCCTGTTCACCAAAAAACGCCCGGTTGGGGCATCCGTTATGGCTAAATTATATGGCATTCCTGACCACAGTTCATATCTTTGCATCCCGAATAGATAAATTTTACCTGAACAGGGCTTAACGGGACATAAACAAACATCGCCTGTGCTACAGGTCTGAGATTGTTAAAAATTATTATCACCGCATAGCAAAGCCGCGTTATTTATGATGGAGTGTTTGCACTTAGCCCATGTAACGTAAGGAAAGCGCATGAAATCGGGTCGCTATATCGGTGTGATGTCTGGTACCAGTCTTGACGGTGTGGATGTCGTTCTGGCCGCCATTGATGAAAACATGGTGGCGCAGCAGGCAAGCCTGACCTGGCCAATTCCGGTCTCGTTAAAAGAAGAGATCCTGAACATTTGCCAGGGGCAACAGCTGACGCTTTCCCAACTGGGCCAACTGGATGTGCGTCTGGGGGCGCTGTTTGCTGATGCGGTACTGGCCCTGATGCAGCAGGAAAGACTCCACCCGCAGGATATCGTGGCAATAGGTTGCCATGGGCAGACCGTCTGGCATGAACCTGTCGGGGAGGCGCCGCACACGATGCAAATTGGCGATAACAACCAGATTGTGGCAAAAACCGGCGTGACGGTGGTGGGTGATTTCCGTCGTCGCGATATGGCCCTCGGCGGGCAGGGGGCGCCGCTGGTTCCGGCATTTCATCAGGCGCTGCTGGCGCACCCGGTAGAGCGCAGGATGGTCCTGAACATCGGCGGGATCGCCAACCTGTCAATGCTTATTCCCGGGCAACCCGTGCGGGGGTACGATACCGGACCCGGTAATATGCTGATGGATGCCTGGATCTGGCGTCAGAGCGGTAAAGCCTATGACAAAGACGCGCAGTGGGCCAGCCAGGGGAAAGTGATCCTTCCCTTGCTGCAAACCCTGTTAAGCGATCCTTTCTTTGCTCTGCCTGCGCCGAAAAGCACGGGGCGGGAATATTTCAACTACGGCTGGCTTGAACGTCAGCTGACGCGCTTCCCCGGCCTTGCGCCTCAGGATGTGCAGGCTACGCTGACGGAGCTCACCGCGGTGTCGATTTCTGAACAGGTGTTGCTGAGCGGCGGGTGTGAGCGCTTGCTGGTATGCGGAGGCGGAAGCCGCAACCCGCTGGTGATGGCACGCCTCGCCGCCTTGCTGCCGGGCACCGAAGTCACGACCACTGATGAAGCCGGGATCAGCGGAGACGATATGGAAGCGCTGGCCTTCGCCTGGCTCGCCTGGCGTACGGTTGCCGGTCTGCCGGGGAATTTACCCTCCGTAACCGGTGCGCGGGAGGCGAGCGTCCTCGGGGCCATTTTCCCCGCAAACCCGCGCCATAATCAGAGTTAACTGAAATTCAGCGGGAGGCGTAACCCGTAAAATAGGGAAAAACAGGAGGGCGGTTAGGCCCTCCAGGACCAGGATAGTCTTCGGAATCTGCCCATGAAAAAACTTCTTCTCATTGCTGTATCTTTTCTTATGACCGGATGCAGCGTCTATAACCAGTTCGTTGAGCGTATGCAAACCGATACGCTGGAATATCGTTGTGATGAAAAACCGCTGACGGTGAAGCTGAACAACCCGCGTCAGGAAGCCAGCTTTGTTTATGACAATAAGTTGTTGACGCTGAAGCAGGGAATGTCGGCCTCCGGTGCGCGCTACTCAGACGGGATCTACGTCTTCTGGTCGAAAGGCGACAGCGCCACCGTCTACAAGCGTGACCGCATTGTGCTGAACAATTGTCAGCTTGAAAATCCGAAGCGTTGAGATTTTTGAAGGGGGCGCGCACAATAGCGCCACCCAATCTCACTTTCAGCTAACGCCATGTCAGATAACGACGAACTACAGCAAATTGCGCATCTGCGCCGTGAATACACCAAAGGCGGTTTGCGCCGCCAGGATCTTCCCGCCGAACCGCTGGTGCTTTTTGAACGCTGGCTGAAGCAGGCCTGCGAAGCGAAACTGGCCGACCCGACGGCGATGGTCGTTGCCACGGTTGATGAAAACGGTCAGCCGTATCAACGCATCGTTCTTCTCAAGCATTATGACGAGAAAGGGCTGGTGTTCTACACCAACCTTGGCAGTCGTAAAGCGCATCACCTTGAAAATAATTCGCGTATTAGCCTGCTCTTCCCGTGGCATATGCTGGAGCGCCAGGTGATGGTCACCGGCAAGGCGGAGCGCCTCTCTACGCTCGAAGTGGTAAAATATTTCCACAGCCGCCCGCGCGACAGTCAGATCGGCGCCTGGGTCTCTAAACAGTCCAGCCGAATCTCAGCCCGCGGCGTGCTGGAGAGTAAATTCCTCGAACTCAAACAGAAGTTTCAGCAGGGTGAAGTACCGCTGCCGAGTTTCTGGGGCGGGTTCCGCATCCCCATTGAACAGATAGAGTTCTGGCAGGGCGGTGAACACCGCCTGCACGACCGCTTTTTATACCAGCGCGACAACGGTGGCTGGAAAATCGACAGACTGGCCCCGTAATCCCCAAAATTTGTTGATTTAAGCGCTAGCGCACACCGCGCTGGCGCTTTATTCTATGGTCCTTTCGCATCAGGCGAAAAGTCGTGTACCGGCAAAGGTGCAGTCGTTTATACATGGAGAATTTGATGGCAAGCAGTAACTTGATTAAACAATTGCAAGAGCGGGGCCTCGTGGCCCAGGTGACGGACGAGGAAGCGTTAGCAGAGCGACTGGCGCAAGGCCCGATCGCGCTCTATTGCGGCTTCGATCCCACCGCTGACAGCTTGCATTTGGGGCATCTTGTTCCATTGTTATGCCTGAAACGCTTCCAGATGGCCGGCCATAAGCCTGTCGCACTGGTTGGCGGCGCGACCGGTCTGATTGGCGACCCAAGTTTCAAAGCCGCTGAGCGTAAGCTGAATACCGAAGACACCGTGCAGGAGTGGGTGGATAAGATCCGGAAACAGGTTGCACCGTTCCTGGATTTCGACTGCGGTGATAACTCTGCGATTGCGGCGAACAACTACGACTGGTTTGGTGGCATGAACGTGCTGACGTTCCTGCGTGACATCGGCAAACACTTCTCTGTTAACCAGATGATTAACAAAGAAGCAGTGAAGCAGCGTCTTAACCGTGACGATCAGGGTATCTCTTTCACCGAGTTCTCCTACAACCTGTTGCAGGGGTATGACTTCGCCTGCCTGAACAAGCTGCACGGCGTCTCTCTGCAAATTGGCGGTTCCGACCAGTGGGGTAACATCACCTCCGGTATCGATCTGACCCGTCGCCTTCACCAGAATCAGGTGTTTGGTCTGACCGTGCCGTTGATCACCAAAGCCGACGGTACCAAGTTCGGTAAGACCGAAGGCGGCGCGGTATGGCTGGATCCGAAGAAAACCAGCCCGTACAAGTTCTACCAGTTCTGGATCAACACGGCGGATGCCGACGTTTATCGCTTCCTGAAGTTCTTCACCTTTATGGATATCGAAGAAATCAATGCGCTGGAAGAAGAAGACAAGAACAGCGGTAAAGCACCACGCGCCCAGTACGTGCTGGCGGACGAAGTGACCAAACTGGTTCACGGCGAAGAAGGTCTGGCGGCGGCGAAGCGCATTACGGCGAGCCTGTTCAACGGAACCCTGAGCGATTTAAGCGAAGCGGATTTCGAACAGCTGGCGCAGGATGGCGTGCCGATGGTAGAGATGGAAAAAGGCGCAGATCTGATGCAGGCGCTGGTGGACTCCGAGCTCCAGCCGTCTCGCGGTCAGGCGCGTAAAACCATCGCCTCTAACGCCATCACCATTAATGGCGAAAAACAGGCCGATCCGGAATACACCTTTACCGAGAACGACCGTCTCTATGGTCGCTACACGCTGCTGCGTCGCGGTAAGAAAAATTACTGCCTGGTCTGCTGGAAGTAATTAAAAGTATGCAGGGGCGTGGGAAACCACGCCCCTTTTGTTTTGACAGGGTTTGGTAAGTAAAACATGAAGAACATCCTCGCCATTCAGTCCCACGTTGTGTTTGGACATGCTGGCAACAGCGCTGCGGAATTCCCGATGCGCCGCCTCGGCGTTAACGTCTGGCCCCTCAATACCGTCCAGTTTTCGAATCACACCCAGTACGGTAAATGGACCGGCTGCGTGATGCCGCCGTCGCATCTGACGGAAATCGTTCAGGGGATTGCGGATATCGACCAGCTCAAACGCTGCGATGCCGTACTGAGCGGCTATCTGGGTTCGGCGGAGCAGGGGGAACATATCCTCGGCATTGTGCGCCAGGTGAAAGCGGCAAACCCCGCGGCGAAATATTTCTGCGATCCGGTGATGGGACATCCGGAAAAAGGCTGCATTGTAGCGCCGGGCGTTGCGGAGTTTCATGTCCGCCATGCATTGCCCGCCAGCGATATTATTGCCCCCAACCTGATTGAACTTGAGATCCTGTGCGAGCATCCGGTCAACAGCGTAGAAGAGGCGGTAAGCGCCTCTCGCGAGCTGATCGCACAGGGGCCAGAGATTGTGCTGGTGAAACACCTGGCACGCGCAGGGTTGAGCCAGGACCGTTTTGAGATGCTGCTGGTGACGAAGGATGAAGCCTGGCATATCAGTCGACCGCTGGTGGATTTCGGTACACGTCAGCCTGTCGGGGTCGGGGATGTGACCAGCGGTTTGCTGCTGGTGAAGCTATTGCAGGGTGCGAGCCTGCGCGATGCGCTGGAGCACGTCACCGCAGCCGTTTATGAAATCATGATTGCGACGAAGACGATGCAGGAATATGAGCTCCAGGTCGTCGCGGCGCAGGATCGTATCGCGAAGCCGGAGCACTATTTCAGCGCAACGCAGCTTTAGACACCGCCCGGCGGCGCTGCGCTTGCACGGGCCTACGGAATTGGTAGGCCGGGTAAGCGTCAGCGCCACCCGGCAACCCAGGCCTTCGGTTAATTCAACCCTTCCGCTTTCAGCGCCGCCGCCACCGCAGGACGCTCCGCCACGCGCGTCATATACGACGCGACATGGTCTAACCCTTCCATGTTCAGCTTAACCGCGCGCGCCCAGCGCAGAACGGTAAACAGATAAGCATCGGCGATGGTGAAACGCGAGCCACAGATCCACTGGTCGTCTTTCAGCGCGTCGTTAACGTACTGCAACTTTTTCTCCAGCAGCGCGCGCACGGTAGGTTTGTACTCTTCCGGCGTGTCCGGGCGGAACAGGGGCGTAAATCCTTTGTGCAGTTCGGTGGCAATATAGTTCAGCCACTCCAGCGTCTTATAACGTGCAATGCTGCCGGTGGGGGCAAGGAGCTGACGATCCGGTACGTTGTCCGCCAGGAATTGCATAATCGCCACCCCTTCGGTCAGCAGGGTGCCATCATCCAGCAGCAGGGCCGGAACCTGGCCTTTTGGGTTAATCGCAAAAAAGTCATCCCCGTTTTCCAGGCGCTTTTTCATCAGGTCAACGCCGTCCAGCGTGAAATCTTTACCGCTCTCGCGAAGCGTAATATGGGAAGCAAGAGAGCAGGCGCCCGGTTTATAGAACAGTTTCATCGGTAACTCCTTTTTGCTGAGGTTCCAGCTATGTTAGTGCGCGTTCAGATAAAAAAAAAGCCGCTAATCAATTAGCGGCTTCTGTTCAGTCGTTTCCCGATGACATCACGCGTTCGCGGTTTTGATCGCTTTAGCGGATTTGTCGTCGTCCTGCGTCATACGATTCAGTTTAGGTGCGGTCAGCAGCATCAGCACGGCAATCACGGCGGTCGCGATACCAATTTGCATGAACACGGTGCCGTAGACATTCAGGGAAACCAGCGGGTCGGTAACGTTGTCTGGTACCGCCATCAGGTTCGCAATCTTACCTGCGATGATGGCTGCGCCAGCGGTCGTCAGGAACCAGCTACCCATGATGAAGCCCATCAGACGCTGAGGGACCAGCTGCGCAACCATCGCCAGGCCCAGACCGGAGATCATCAGTTCACCGATGGATTGCAGCGCATAGCTCAGGATCAGCCAGTTAACAGACACGATACCCGCGTCGGTTGCGAATTTCGTCCCCAGCGGCAGCACCAGGAATGCGCCAGAGCACAGCACCATACCGATAGCGAACTTGTGCGGCATAGGCAGACGGTCGCCCATCTTGTTATAGATAGCGGCCAGAATCGGGCTACCAATCATGATCCAGAACGGGTTCAGGGCCTGATACTGCTCCGGCTCGAACGCGATACCGAGGATGGAGTGCTCAACGTTGCGGATAGCGAAGAAGTTCAGAGACGTTGGCATCTGGCTGTACAGAACGAAGAAGATGATCGCTTCCAGCATCAGGATGAACGCCACAATCATCTTACGACGTGCCGCACCCTGCATCGCGAAGGCTTCTTTCGCGAAGATAATCACGATACCCAGCGCAACCACGCCCAGTACGGCACGTGCAACGCCCTGGTTGTGCAGCAGCCAGGTGGCGACAGCGGCCAGGATCACGATGCCGACGATGGTTGACAGCAGTTTGCCCATGTGCACGGGTTCGAAGTCTGGTTTTGAACCGTAGTCTTTAACCCAGCTACGGCAGAACAGGAAGTTCACAACGGTGATCAGCATACCCACGAAGCTCAGCGCAAACGCTACGCTCCAGCCGAATTTTGCGGCCAGCCATGGGGTTGCCAGCATAGAGAAGAAGGAACCGATGTTGATGGACATGTAGTACATGGTAAATGCACCGTCCAGACGTGGGTCATCTTTGCTGTAGCAGGTAGAGAGCAGGGAAGACGGGTTCGCCTTGAAGAGGCCGTTACCTACCGCGATGGTAGCCATACCCATGTAAACCACACCTGCATCGTGCCCGGACCAGGCAACCAGCCCATAGCCAATCGCCAGAACAACGGCGCCCAGCATAATGACACGTTTAGTACCGAGAACTTTATCGCCTAACCAGCCGCCGATAGCTACCAGGCCATACACCAGGGCGCTGAAGGAAGAGAACAGCGTGATGGAATCGGCTTCAGACATACCCAGCTGTTTAACCAGGTAAACCGCCATGATCCCTTGCAGGCCGTAGTAGCCAAAACGTTCCCATAATTCGATAGAGAAAATGAGATAGAACGCTTTAGGCTGTTTGAAAGCGTTAAGACTTACGCTCTCATCTGTTGGTTTATTGTTTGCAGTAGACACATATACCTCTTTTTTTACATCCCATATTAACGGGGGTGTTCATAGCGTGATGACCGTAGTCCATCCGCTTTATAGTTATATTGGGAGGGGAAACGGCGGGTAATGTTCACTATCCAGCCCCATCTGGCAATACGTTTGTAATAATCTGTTACATATAACTCTGGCGGTATAATCATCGGGTCATGCAAATGTTATACAGCGTTAAATCTCATCCGTTCAAAATTGATGGTTTTTTTCACTGTAAACGACCCTGTTCAACGGCTGTATGGCGATATGTTCTGCTATTTTGGGTGATTGGCAGTGATATAGCCCATATTCTGAAAAATGACTGGTCTTATGTGCGGTGTGGAATCGATGAAATCTTGTCTGACAAAGGGGTTGGGCGGGTTTTAACAACAAAAATCCAACATCAGGTTATCAGAGTGATCGCGATCACAGATGTATAGAAATTTTTGGTGATGAAAAAACTATTAACCTGTTTGAGTGTTAAATGACCGAAGAATCGACAAAGCGTAAAGGAGAAAGAGAGGGCAATTTATGGTCAATCGGGAAGATATCAGAGCCCTTGTTAATATTAAGGGCTTGAACAGGTAAGAAGTTAGGTGGTTTACGCTCAGGGATAGACTTTTTCTTTGTATTCGCAGAGATCTTCGATAATGCAGGAACCGCAGCGTGGCTTACGGGCAATACAGGTATACCGTCCGTGCAGGATCAGCCAGTGGTGGCAGTCCACCTTAAATTCCGCCGGGACCACTTTTAACAGTTTCTCTTCCACCTCTTCCACGTTTTTACCCGGCGCGAACCGGGTGCGGTTAGAGACGCGAAAGATATGGGTATCCACGGCGATGGTCGGCCAGCCAAACGCCGTGTTCAGCACCACATTTGCCGTTTTACGCCCGACGCCCGGCAACGCTTCCAGCGCAGCGCGGTCTTCCGGGACTTCACCGCCGTGCTGCTCCAGCAGGATCCGGCAGGTCTTAATGACGTTTTCGGCCTTGCTGTTAAACAGGCCAATGGTCTTGATATAGGATTTCACACCCTCAACGCCCAGCTCCAGCATGGCCTGCGGCGTATTGGCGACAGGGTAGAGCAGGGCCGTGGCTTTGTTGACGCTCACGTCCGTCGCCTGCGCAGAGAGCAGCACCGCGATCAACAGTTCAAACGGCGAGTTAAAGTTCAGCTCAGTCGTAGGATGAGGATTCTCATCGCGCAGGCGCGTCAGGATCGCAATGCGTTTCTCTTTATTCATACTGCTTTCTCGGGGATCCCTTCCTGTATGCTGCGCTCAGCGGCGCGGCGTTTACGTTTTTCATCAATCAGGTATTTTAACGCCAGTATCATCCCAAGGCCAATGAAGGCGCCAGGCGGCAGCATGGCCAGCAGGAACGGCGTGTCCGTATGGAACACCTCAATACGCAGCGACTTCGCCCAGCCGCCAAGCAGCGCGTCCGCACCGTCGAAAAGCGTACCGTTGCCCAAAATTTCACGCAGAGAGCCGAGGACGAACATGGCGGCAGTCGCGCCCATGCCGATGGAAAACCCATCCAGCGCGGAAATAGCCGGATTGTTTTTCACCGCGAAGGCTTCAGCGCGGCCTACGACAATACAGTTAGTCACGATAAGCGGAATGAAGATCCCGAGCGACTGGTACAGGCCAAATGCGTAGGCGTTAATCAGCATTTGCACGACGCTGACCACCGACGCAATGATCATGACATAGATCGGAATACGGATTTCCGACGGCGTCCAGCGGCGCAAAACAGAAATGGAAAAGTTAGTCAGGGTCAGCACCAGCGTGGTCGCCAGCCCCAGCCCGAGCGCGTTGGTGGCGGTAGACGTCACCGCCAGCAGCGGACACAGCCCCAGCAGCTGTACCAGCGCGGAGTTGTTCTTCCAGAGACCCTGGACGATAACCTCTTTAACCTGGCTCATGGTCACTCCTCACAGGTGGAAAGATGATTGATCTGCGCGGGCAGCGTTTCGGCATACAGCCCGGCGCGCTTGACGGCGTTGACCACCGCGCGCGGGGTAATCGTGGCGCCGGTGAACTGGTCAAACTCGCCGCCATCTTTTTTCACCGCGAAAGCAGGATCGTCTTCGCCGTGAATCATCTTCCCGGCGAAGTGTAAGATCCAGTCGCTTAAGCGGGTTTCAATTTTGTCGCCAAGGCCCGGCGTTTCGTGATGTTCCGTCACGCGCGTACCCAGCACGGTGCCGGAAAAATCGCTGCCCACTAGCAACTGAATCGCACCGGAGTAACCGTCCGGCGCGGTGGCTTCCATGACGGCACCCACGGGATTATCGCCCTTGCGGGCAATATAAACGCGATGGGGTCCTTTACCGAGCTGCGGAGCCTGCACGACAAAGCAGCTTTTTTGCAGGTCATTATCGTAGAGGTCGGATGGGATCACCTGATCGAACAGCGCTTTTTGCTGCTTCATTGCCTGCTCTGCAATGGTGGTTTTCGTCAGTTCATTTACCAGCGCGGTCAGCCCGGTGAGGGCGGCGGCGAAGATCGCCAGCGTGACGCCGTGTTTTTGCATTGTCTTTAGCATGGCGTGACCCTTAGCGATGACCGTACACGCGGGGACGCGTGTAGTAGTCGATGAGCGGAACGGTGATGTTAGCCAGCAGCACGGCAAATGCCACGCCGTCCGGATAACCGCCAAAGCTGCGAATAAGCCAGACCAGCAAGCCCGCCAGCGCGCCGAAAATCAGACGACCACGGTTGGTGGTAGACGCGGTGACCGGATCGGTCAGAATAAAGAATGCCCCGAGCATGGTCGCGCCGGAGAGCAGATGGAGCTGCGGGCTGGCCAGCGACTCAGGTGAGATCACCCAGCCGAGCGTCGAGCAGACGGCCAGCGTCACCAGGAAGCTCACCGGAATATGCCAGCGGATTGCCTTCTGTTGCAGCAGGAACGCGCCGCCCAACAGATAGGCCAGATTGACCCACTGCCAGCCAGCACCCGCCAGTACGCCGCTGTAAATAGACGATTTCATCACCTGCTCCACGCTGTGTCCGGCACGCAGGGAGGTTTTGAAGGTATCGAGCGGGGTGGCCTGGCTGATGCCGTCCACGCCCATGCGAAGCGCGTTCATATCCGCGCCCAGCGCGGTGTGGCCGGTAAAGATAACGTGCAGGGCATCCATAAAGCCGGGCACCGTGGCGGCGATTTCATGCGGCGGCAGCCAGCTGGTCATCTGTACCGGGAAGGAGATCAGCAGCACCACGTAGCCAATCATCGCCGGGTTAAACGGGTTATGGCCAAGTCCGCCGTACAGCTGCTTGGCGATGATCACCGCAAACACCGTTCCCAATACCACCATCCACCACGGGGCAAACGGGGGAATGCTGATGGCCAGCAACAGGCCAGTCAACAGGGCGGAGTTATCGCTCAGGATGCGAGTCACTTCCATTTTGCGCAGCTTCAGGATCGCGGCTTCTGCTGCGACGGCACTGGCGCAACCCAGAACTAACTGGAAAAGCGTACCCCAGCCGAAAAACCAACACTGTACGGCAATACCTGGCAGCGCGGCCAGGCACACCAGCATCATAATACGCGATGTCTGGCGCTGGTTATGGGTGTAAGGGGAACTTGCAATTCTGAAAACCATTTAATCCTCGTTAACGGCTTGCTGCGCGGCTTTCTTTGCCTGAACGCGCGCAATCGCGGCGGCGACTGCGGCTTTGCGTGGATCGTCATTAGCGGCCGCAGGCAGTTCGTCCTGCTGTGCCGCTTTTCGTGCTTTGGCACGGGCGATGGCCGCTTCAACGGCGGCTTTACGCGGGTCGACAGGCGTTTCACTCTCTTCGGCAGGCTGAACTTGTGCCGCTTTACGTGCTTTGGCGCGGGCGATAGCGGCTTCAACGGCCGCCTTGCGTGGATCCGTCGCTTCCTGTTCAACCACCACTGTCTGCTGACCGGCTTTACGGGCTTTTGCCCTGGCGATAGCCGCTTCCACCGCCGCTTTACGTGGGTCGATATCGGCTTCCGGTTTGGCGTTTTGCGCTTTCTCCGCCTGACGCGCGCGTGCTTCGGCTTTCCGCGCTTCGCGGGCCGCAATCGCTTCGCTGTTGTCCGGTCTTTCTCCCGGAGCGATCACAACCGTCTGGGCGGCGGTGGCTTTCTTCTCGCGCACGCGGGCCAGGGCTGCGTTAATGGCATCCTGATCTTTCGCCGCAGGCTGCACGGCAGCCTGCTTATGGCGTTCCTGACGGGCTTGTTTCTCGCGCTCCAGTCGCGCCTGGCGCGCTTCAAAACGGGCCTTCGCTTCAGCGGCACGTTTTTCTTCCATGGAGATGGCGTAGATTTCGGCTTTCTCCTGACGGAAATACTGCACCAGCGGAATATTGCTGGGGCAGACCCAGGCGCAGGCACCGCATTCAATACAGTCAGCCAGGTTATGCGCCTGGGCTTTATCGTGCAGCTGGCCTTTGCTGTACCAGTACAACTGCTGCGGCAGTAAATCTGCCGGGCACGCGTCCGCACAGGCGCTACAGCGTATGCAGCCTTTCTCTTCCTGCGTTTCGCCCATCTCCGTTGCGGAAGGGGCGAGCAGGCAGTTGGTAATCTTCACCACCGGCACATCCAGCCACGGCAGGGTAAAGCCCATCAGCGGGCCGCCCATAATGACCAGTTGATCGCTACCCGGGCAGAAGCCAGCCTGTTCCAGCAGATGACGCACTGGCGTACCCAGACGCGCCCAGACGTTGCCGGGACGGGAGACGGACTCGCCGGTCAGCGTGACGACGCGCTCGGTCAATGGCTCGCCATCAATCACCGCACGTTTCACCGCGTAGGCGGTTCCCACGTTTTGCATCAGCACGCCGATGTCGGACGAACGGCCCCCGTGGGGGACCTGTTTGCCGGTCAGGATCTGCGTCAGCTGTTTTGCCCCGCCGGACGGGTATTTGGTCGGGATCACGCGCAGGGCGATATCGTGGCTGTCCGCCAGTACCGCACGCAGCATCGAAATGGCCTGCGGTTTATTGTCCTCAATACCGATCAGCACTTCGCGGGGTTGCAGAATATGCGCAAGAATGCGAATCCCTTCCACCACCTGCGCGGCACAGTCCTGCATCAGACGGTCATCGGCGGTGATGTACGGTTCGCACTCGGCGGCGTTGATAATCAGCGTGTCGATTTTATCGCCGCCGCCGTGAAGCTTAGCGCCGGTCGGGAAGCCTGCGCCCCCCAGACCCGCCACGCCGAACTGATGAATGCGTTCAATCAGCGCTTCACGGCTGTGGGAACGGTAGTCGCTCCAGCCGTCACGCTCGATCCAGCGGTCTTCACCATCGGCTTCTATGATCACGCTCAGCTCAGACAACGCCGACGGATGGGCAACGGTATGGGGGGCAACAGCCACCACCTTACCGGAAGTCGGGGCATGTATCGGCAGCATCCGTCCGCGACCAAAGGTCAGCGGCTGGCCGCGAAGAACGCTATCGCCTTCTTTCACGCACAGTTCGCCTTCCGCGCCGATATGCTGTTTAAGGGGCATAACGTAACGGGTCGCCAGTGGGATCTGGCGCAGCGGTGTGCCGTTAGACTGCGATTTCATCTCAGGCGGATGAATGCCGCCGTCGAAATCCCAGATCTTCTCTTTTCTGAAGGCAGAAAATAACTTAAGCATGTTGTTCCACAGGAATATTGCGAACCGGAATGGCCTGAAGGTCCCATTTCCAGTTTTCGGTAGTCGTTTCAACCGGGCGTAGTTCTATACACTGCGTCGGGCAGGGTGCCACGCAGAGATTACAGCCGGTGCACAGATCCGCCACAACGGTGTGCATCGCGCGCGTTGCGCCCACAATGGCGTCAACAGGACACGCCTGAATACATTTGGTGCAGCCAATGCAGTTGGCTTCGTCGATAACAGCAAGGGCACGAACGGGCTCCTGGGCCTGTTCATCGCCGTCGACAGGCTGGGGATCGACGTTCAGCAGGGCAGCTATTTTAAGCATGACCGCTTCGCCACCCGGTGCGCAGCGGTTGATCTTTTCTCCCTGCACGCCCACCGCCTCAGCGTAAGGGCGGCAGCCTGGGTAGCCGCACTGCCCGCACTGGCTCTGGGGTAAAAGTTCATCAATTTTTTCAACAACCGGATCGTCCTCCACCGCAAACCGGCGGGAGGCATAACCCAGAATGATGCCAAAGACGAGTCCCAGTACGCTGATGGACGCGATGGCAATCCAGATAGCACTCATTACAACTTCACCAGACCACTAAAGCCCATAAAGGCCAGAGACATTAAACCTGCGGTCACCAGAGCGATGGCGTTACCGCGAAACGGCGCGGGAATATCCGCCGCGGCCAGACGCTCGCGAATCGAGGCGAACAGGACCATAACAAAAGAGAAACCGACCGCGGCGGAAAAACCGTACAGCGCCGATTGCAGGAAGTTATGCCCGAGGTTGATATTCAGTAGCGCCACGCCCAGCACCGCACAGTTGGTGGTGATGAGGGGCAGAAAAATACCCAACAGGCGATACAGGGCAGGGCTGGTTTTACGCACCACCATTTCGGTAAATTGCACCACAACCGCAATGACCAGAATAAAGGCCAGGGTGCGCAGGTAGAGCATGTCGAGCGGGATCAGGATCCAGGTATCAATCAGCCATGCGCAAATGGAGGCCATCGTCATCACGAAGGTGGTGGCCAGCCCCATGCCCATTGCCGTCTCCAGCTTTTTGGAGACGCCCATGAACGGGCACAGGCCAAGGAACTTCACCAGTACGAAGTTATTAACCAGCACAGTTCCGACGAAGAGCAGTAAGTAATCGGTCATTATTTAGCCTGAAATAAAATAGCCGCCTATTATCGGATAAACGACAACAGGCCACAACAGGTTAACTGTAAGGTTATTACGGGTTAACAAAGGTCTTCTTAACGCGCGTCGAGCGCTTGAAATAAGGGACCAGAAGCGCCGTCGCCAGTAGCGGGAACAGTAACTGGCGAACCGCCAGCGCGTCAGACACTGGCGAGAAAGCGAATGCTTTGACGGCCAGCAGCACGGAGACCAGCAGCCAGATAATGTAATGTTTCGGCACGCTTTTGCGGCGTTTGAAGAAGGCGATAGTCAGCCACAGCGTGTAGTACCACATCGCGATCGCGAAAACGAACGACACAAACCACGTCGCAATATTAAGCGCACTCTGGGACATCAGTGTCTGGATAGCATGAGGCGTAACCAGTGCGGTGGTGTAAAGCAACAGCGCCAGCGAAGCGCTTAATAATGCCACCAGCAGCCATGCCAGCGGGGCGATTAACCAGCCCCCAATTCTCTCTCCAGGCAATGCGGTCATACGCTCTCCCATAGTCTGCGCGAAATGTTATACAGAAATTTGCAGGGCGGAGAGTATATAACATTTCACGCCGAAGGCTACTTTCTTATACAACGTAACGCCATACTGATTTAGGCACTTCCCCCACATTGAACAGACGACCGCCAGAGACCAGTTCGGCGCGACGATGGTCAGCAGCGCGGTACATATTGATGATGTCCTGATTATCCGACAGCGTGTAGTTCAGATGGTCAAACAGTTTTTCCAGGCTTTCAAGGGAATTGATCTTGCGAAATTTTAATAAATAGTCCTGAACTGTCATATTAATAAGTTTCCATATAAAAGGGTAATACCCATAAAGGTAATGCGTTCGAATAATAAACGGATTAATAAAGACGTAAACTGTCCACTCGGGTAACGCGACGAAATTAGGAGTTTTCTTTGCGAAGAATCAGGCACCAGCAGATGCCTGGAAGAGAAGGGTAACCCCGTTCATTACGGCTGGCAATACGTACCATGACGTAATGTGTCACGCTTTATGACGCTACGGCTTACTTTTGTTGTGCGACAGTAACAGGCTCCGGCGGCTGGTAGTTATCGATATGGCTGGCAATACCGAGCAACACGACTGAAACCCCAAGGACAATCCATCCCGCTAATTCAATGATTCGATTAATTATTAACGACATAATTTGTGTTTGTAATTTATCCATAAATACAGATTACAAATGTTACAGCGCCCTTTTCGCCAGAGCAAGCGCTTTGGGAACGATTCCCCGGCCCCTATACACACTTTAATGCGAGGTAACAAAAAACGCTGTCGTGAGATGCTATTTTAACTCACAGGGCACATTATTAATGTGTGCGTTAAGCACAAGGCCAGTGATAAATAAGCGCACAGCGAGGGGGCACACGATGAGTGAAAACATCCGCGTCGGTCTTATTGGCTACGGGTACGCAAGCAAAACCTTCCATGCACCGCTGGTTGCCGGTACGCCGGGAATGGAACTGGCGGCTATCACAAGCAGCGATGAGACTAAGGTCCGCGCCGACTGGCCAGCCGTGCCGGTGGTAACGGAGCCTAAGCATCTGTTTAACGATCCTAATATTGACCTTATTATCATTCCTACCCCTAACGACACGCATTTCCCCCTGGCGAAAGCGGCGCTGGAGGCAGGGAAACATGTTGTTGTCGATAAGCCCTTCACCGTGACGTTGTCACAGGCGCGCGAGCTGGATGCGCTGGCGCGAAGTCTGGGTCGGTTATTATCGGTCTTTCACAATCGGCGCTGGGACAGCGATTTCCTGACGGTTAAGGCGCTGATAAACGAAGGTACGCTCGGCGAAATTGCCTTTTTTGAGTCGCATTTCGATCGTTATCGTCCGCAGGTGCGAGATCGCTGGCGCGAGCAGGCGGGACCGGGTAGCGGCATCTGGTATGACTTAGCGCCGCATCTTCTCGATCAGGCCGTTCATCTGTTTGGTCTGCCCGTGAGCATGACGGTCGATTTAGCGCAGCTCAGGCCGGGGGCGCAGACCACCGACTATTTCCATGCCATTTTGAGTTATCCGCAGCGGCGCATTGTGCTGCACGGGACAATGCTTGCGGCGGCGGAATCGGCCCGCTATATCATTCACGGGGCGCGCGGCAGCTATGTGAAGTTCGGCCTGGATCCGCAGGAAGAGCGCCTCAAAAATGGCGAACGCTTACCGCAGGAGGACTGGGGCTACGACATGCGGGACGGGGTGGTGACGCGTGCGGAGGGGGAGGCGCTGGTTGAAGAGACGGTGTTGACCCTGCCGGGGAACTATCCGGCGTATTACGCCGCCATTCGTGACGCGCTAAACGGTTCAGGTGAAAATCCGGTTCCCGCAAGCCAGGCAATCCAGATTATGGAGCTCATTGAGCTCGGGATCGAATCTGCCAAACATCGCGCAACGCTCTGTCTGGCATAAGTACCAAACGCTTTCGTAGGCCGGGTAAGCGCAGCGCCACCCGGCAGTAAAGAGGACTACTGAGCAACTTTATTGCGCAGCGCCTGTTTCTCTTCAGGCGTCAGGAAGGCGATCTCCAGCCCGTTGATTTGCGCCTGACGGATCTGCTCGCGGCTCAGCCCGGCCTGCGGTGCGGCGATGTTGTATTCGTGAATAATATCCACGCCCTGAACCGCCGGATCGTCCGTGTTCAGGGAAGCCAGCACCCCGTGTTCAAGGAAGGTTTTCAGCGGGTGTTGCGCCAGCGACGCCACTGTACTGGTCTGAATATTGGAGGTCAGGCAGGATTCGATCCCAATACGTTGCTCGGCGAGGAAATCCATCAGCGCGCGATCTTCAATGGCTTTCACGCCGTGACCAATACGTTCCGCACCCAGCTCACGAATGGCCTGCCAGATGCTTTCCGGCCCAGCGGCTTCCCCCGCATGAACGGTAATATGCCATCCTGCATCACGTGCGCGGTTGAAATGAGACAGGAACAGGCTGCCCGGGAAGCCCAGCTCGTCACCGGCCAGGTCAATGGCGGTGATCTGGTCGCGATGCGCCAGTAATGCTTCCAGCTCCTGAAGACAGGCCGCTTCACCGAAGGTACGGCTCATAATGCCGATCAAACGCGCCTGAACGTCAAAGGTTTTGCAGCCTTCACGCACGCCTTCAATGACCGCTTCAACCACGCCCGCTACGGGGAGATTGTGGGTCATCGCCATATAGCCCGGGGAGAAACGCAGTTCGACATAGTGCAGGCCGTTGCGCGCGGCATCTTCGATGTTTTCAAAGGCGACACGGCGACAGGCATCCACCGAGGCCAGCATCTTCACGCCCCAGTCGAGCTTGCTCAGAAAACTCACCAGATCCGGTTCGTTCGACGTGACCTGAACATGGGGGATCAGGGTTTCAAGCGTTTCGGCAGGGAGGGTTAAATTGAACTGGCGGCCAAGATCGAGAATGGTTTGGGCACGAATGTTTCCGTCGAGGTGGCGGTGAATATCAGTTAAAGGCAGGCGTGTATCAATCATGGTCGCACTCTTTGCTGGTTAAAGTGCGCCATATTATAAAAACAAAACGGGGTAAAAAGCTATTTGCGCAAGGGAATATTCCGTTGCGCAAATAATTTACAGCAGCGTGTTGATGCCAGCGATAAGGCGTTGAACGCCCTGTTCAAGTTTACTAAGCGGACAGCCAGCGTTCAGACGCACATAGCCTTTACCTTCATCCCCATAGGTATATCCCGGCATGATGGCCACTTTTTGCTGTTCAATCAGCACGTTTTGCAGCGTCTTGTCATCTATACCGAGTGGGCTAAGATCGATCCACGCCAGATAGGTGGCCTCGGGCGGTTGCCAGTTGAGTGTCGGAAAAGCACTGTTTAATTCGCGAGCAACAAACCGCAGATTCTCTTCGAGATAGGTCCGCAGCGCGTCCAGCCAGGGTTCGCCCTGCCGGTAAGCAGCAATGTGCGCGGTCAGCGCCAGCACGGAAGGGGAAGAGAGTCCGTCCCGACCTTTTAATGCATTCAGATAGGCGTTACGGCTGGCGTCATCGGCGATAAGCCCCCAGGCGCCCGTCAGCGCCGGAATGTTGAAGCTTTTGGAACCCGAGGTCAGCAGCGCCCATTTACCGCGCGCAACCTCATTCCACGGGGTGTGACGATGCGTGCCCCATACCATGTCCATATGAATTTCGTCGCTGATCACCGCTACGTCATAACGTTCACACAGGGCCGCCATTGTGGTCAGCTCCTCCCGCGTCCAGACTTTGCCGGTCGGGTTTTGCGGGCTACACAGCAGCAACACCTTGTTTTCCGGTTTTGACAGCGCCGCTTCCAGCGCGGCCATATCGCCCTCCCAGCCATGCGCTGTTTTCTGCATCGGCACGGAAACAACGGTACGCTGGTTGCCGTCGATGGCTTTATAAAAAGCATCGTAAGCCGGGGTATGAACCACCACGCCGTCGCCAGGCGAGGACCAGAGGCGGATCAGCTCCGAGACCATATAAATGACCGACGGCCCATACACCACGGTTTCGGTATCAATCTGACTGTTAAAGCGTTGCCGGAACCAGTGCGCCACGGCGGCCAGAAATTCGTCATTTTTCCAGCGACTGTAGCCAAACACCCCGTGGTTTATTCGCTGGTGCAGCGCATCGGTAATGCAGGGGGCGGTGGCGAAATCCATATCAGAGATGGTGAAGGGCAGCAGGTCGGCAGCGCCAAAACGGTCAGCGACATAATCCCACTGGGTACACCAGGTGCCGTGTCGATCCACGACGGTAGAAAAATCAAACATGACGGTGCTCCGTAAAGTAAAACCCCCTCATGACGAGGGGGGGCGAGGCATCAGGCTTCGACGGTTCGCATCAGGGTTGCCAGCTCATCCTTCACTGACTGTACCTGCGGGCCAATGACGACCTGCAAATTGTGTTGATTTAACTGTACTACGCCAATAGCCCGGTTAGCTTTAAGTGCGTTGGTATCCACTTTGGACATGTCCGCCACCGACAAACGCAGGCGGGTGATGCAGTTATCCAGAGAGGTAATGTTATCCGCACCGCCCAGCGCCGCCAGAATAGCAGGCGTGTTATATCCGGATTTCCCAACGGTACCAGCCACCGCCTGTTCAACGCTGGTGGCCGTATCGGTATCGCGGCCAGGCGTTTTCAGGTTAAAGCGGGTGATGGCGAAGCGGAAGATCCCGTAGTAAACCGCGAACCAGATGGCGGCCACAACCGGCACCAGATACCACTTGGTGGACAGACCGTGCAGGATACCGAAGACCACGAAGTCAATCACGTTACCGTCGGTGTTACCGATGGTCACACCGAGCACAGCCATCACGGTAAAGCCCAGGCCCGTCAGTACGGCGTGGATGAGGTACAGTACCGGTGCCACGAACAGGAACAGGAATTCGATAGGTTCTGTCGTACCGCCCACTACGCAGGCAATAACGCCGGAGATCAGCAGGCCTTTAATTTTATGACGATTTTCCGGACGGGCACAGTGGTACATCGCCAGCGCAGCGCCCGGCAGGCCGCCGAGGAAGGCAGGCATTTTACCCTGAGAGAGGAAACGCGTCGCACTTTCAGAGAAGCCGTGAGTGGTCGGGCAGCTCAGCTGGGCCTGGAAGATGGTCAGCGCGCCGCTAACGGAATGACCGCAAACGTCCATGGTGCCGCCGGCTTCCGTAAAGCGGATCAGGGCAACCAGGATGTGCTGTAAACCAAACGGCAGCAACAGACGTTCACCCTACCGAAAATCATCGGGCCGAAATCACCCGCGCCGTTGATAATGCGGCCAATACCGGTGATCCCCATGGCAAAAATCGGCCAAATCAGAGGGATGATCAGACCAAACAGACCCATCACAACCAGCGTAATGATTGGCACAAAGCGGGTCCCGCCGAAGAAGGCCAGCGCATCGGGCAGGCGGATGTTGTGGAATCGCTCGTGCAGCATCCAGATAATCACCCCCGCGATCACGGCTCCAAGGATCCCGGTATCGATGGACTGAATACCAATCACGCTCTGAATGTTATTGGCTTTCAGTACCGCCGCGTCGGTCGTGGGCAGGATCCCTTTGGCGGTCAGCCAGAAGTTAACCGCAAGGTTCATGACCGCATAGCCAACGAAGCCCGCAAACGCCGCCACGCCTTTGTTTTCGCGCGCCAGACCCAGAGGAATGGCGATACAGAACATTACCGGCAGGAAGCTAAAGGCAAACGATCCGACCTTGCTCATCCAGATGAATCATGATTGAAGTCATATTAATATGTTAAATCAGATAGTTAAGGTTATGCGGTTTTTCTATGGGGCATCAGTGGGGCATTTTGAGTAAATGATGCGTTCAAAATGCCCACCTGGTCATGGTTATTCTCGGTCATCCATTTACCGTAAACCGTGAATAGCATTTGCGCTGACGAATGGCCCATCTGGTGCGCAACGAAATTTGGGTTCGCTCCGGCGACCAGTGCCCAGCACGCATATGTGTTCCTGGTTTCATAAGACCGTCTTTGTCGGACGCCTGCACGACGCAGGGCAGTGCGCCAGGCTGAATTAATGGATCCTGGGACGTAGCACATCGTCTTCTTACCGTTCATTGAAGTAATGGACGGCGAGAATATAAAGGTGCATTCATCGGTTCTCTTTTTTTTGTATTCCCGTAGGCTGACGCTTACCTTGTGGGATGCCATCATTCTGGTCAGTGGCATTTGCGCCTTGAGTGCATCAATTGCTGGCTGGGTCAGCTGTATTGTTCGAATCCCGGCGTTGGTTTTTGGCAGGGTGAAGTTTCCCTTCAGGGAATAGTTCCGTGACACTGTAACAGTCCAGTTGACAGTATCCACATCCTCCCAGGATAACGCGCTTAGTTCGCCATGCCTGACGCCTGTATTTACCGCAAAGATAACCATATTCTGAAACTGTAGCGTTGGGCAGGCCGCAACCACTCGCTGATACTCATCAGAAGTAAGAGGATCTGGAACGGGCCTTTCTTTTGCAAGTGGGGTGATGCCTGCCATCAGATCGGTTTTCAGGTAGCCACTTTTGAAAGCAAAGCCCAGCATCCCGCCAAGACATGCCATATAGCTATTAACTGTAGGAACGCTCCTTCCCTTTTTGGGTGGATGATTTAGACCATGTCTGGTCTTCTGCCAGCCGTTCAGTAGCTCCTTCCTGGCACTAAGGATATCTTCAGTGTTCAGGCTGCCGATATACCTGTGCTCACCAATTGTTTCGATAGTGGTTGTGAGGTGGCAATCGTAACGCCTCAACGTCCCGAGGCTAAGCTCCATCTCCTTAAGGCCAAGCCATTTCGATTTCAGTTCAAGTAGTGAGATTTGCTTTCTGACGGTACTGAATTTCTCTGAGTTCGATGAATCCGGGAATTGTGAGGCATAATTGAATGTGCCTGTCTTTATCGCAAAGCAGACCGAAGCCCGAAGCTCACCTGCCATTTTCCTGTTTTTCGGCGTGTCAGGAACGCCGAGATTTTCCCTGACACGCTTCCCCTGATATATGAACCATATGCGTAACGATTCTCCATGAACCTCTACGCCTGTTGGGTATGCTGCCATAATCATTCCTCGTTTGATGTGCCAAAGGACATTTAAGCAGATATTCTCCGGCGTTTCGCTGGGCTTTGGTGCTCGATCCAGTGGTTTATCTCATCGCGGTTATACATGATTGGGCTGTTTTGCTTGGGTGCCATATCAGGGGAAACATGACGATAATGCTTTCCCTCCATCCAGGTTGACCGGCGGGCATGCTGAATCATGTGCTTTGACATGCCGGTTGTCGCAGTTAAAAGTTCCTCTGTGACCCATTTATTCGGTACCAGCTGAATAATGTCGCTCATGGTTTTCTCCAGGCAAAAAAGAACCCGGCACGATGGCCGGGGAAAGGGGGATAACGTGGCAGTGCATTCGCACCCAATAGCCGACTCAGTGAATCAGCTATCAGTTGCGTCATTCATTCGGATGGTTAACGATGTCGTAAAACTGCCCGTAGGTTATTTTCTGGAAGTTTCCCGGTATCTCTACTTCACCGTGGCGCTCTTCTTTGTTGTTCGGGATAGCGAATACCAGGCAGTCATCACGACCCGGGTGCTTACCGCCATACGTGGATAGCATCGCGAAACCGAAGCCACGGCCAGACTGTCCTCCGATACCAGTTCGCATAATGCCGTAGTGGTTAACGATGTAGTCTTTCCACTCAGGCAAAGATTTCAGTTTTTTGTTGGCCTCTTCCATTACCGCATCGAGCTCTTTGTTGAAAGCCCGGCCCTCTTTCGTATTCCCTTTCCCTCTCCCCAGCACTACCCGCTTACCATCAAACATTTCTTCACGCTTAATGGTCATAGGGCAGGGGAATTGATAACCCTTCTCCCACACAAAACCACTCAGCAAACCGCCTCCTCCACCCCATCCGGTGGAGGTTGTCCACGCAATAGCGCCAACCTTGCCAGCCGCTTCAGGCAAAATAGCGTTACGCTGCTCTCTGATTTCGTCATACCCTGCAATGAGCGACTTCACTTCATCTCCCTCAACCACGTAGTAATCATAAAATTTGCTTTGGTCTGACATAATCTCTCCTCATGCCGCACGCTGGGCGCGCAGCGTAAAATTACTTCCGCCAGGCAAAGGCTATTGGCTCCGGCGTAATCCACAGGTGGCGCATGTTCGCCACGTTCACCACATCAGAATCCCGCGGGTAAATCTCCACAGCATCCCGATCCCCATAACCAACGGCTGACTTTATCTCCTGCAATGCATCCCAACTGATGCCATCCTTCCACCGACCTGAGCTGCCAATGCTGGTGGTATTCACCGTCAGGCGGATGACGCCGTCGTCTTCCTGAAACTCCTGAACCAGAAAATAAGAGTTAGCCCACACGTTGCTCCGCTTGGGGTCGTGGCATCGTGCCGGCCACTGCGATTCCGGTACCGGTTTGAGTATTCCGATCACTTCTCATGCTCCTTAATTTTTTAATGTGCTCGCTCGTCTCCAGTTCGGCGCGTATCTGTGCCGCCTCACGGTGATCGAGGTGCTCAAAATCATTGTTAAAACGGTCGATTGAAGCGGTGTTGATCCGGCCCTGTCGCCAGTAGCGGACTATCTGTGATGTGCAGCTGTGGATGATGACAGGCCAACCGTGCTGGTCAGCGTAAATCTGACCCCGTTGAATGAGTGCAAACATCACGCACCTCACCGTTATTGATGGATGAACCTAGTTGAGATTTAGCGCTTTGATAAGCTGCTGAGGCTTCTTCTTCGGTTGCATAGTCACCGAGATATTTAGTCTTCCCATTTTTTGTTATGTGCGCAGTCCACCGACCTGAAGGTCTTTTTGATACCCCAACAAATTTTGATGCACTTCCTCTTCGTTTTCTTTGGTTTGACTGCTGTTCAGACAATGTCGACCATCTGCAATTTTCAGGACAATAACCAGAGGAGTTGTCTATTCGATCGAGAGTTGTTCCTTTTGGTCTCGGTCCCATATCTTCATAAAATGCTGAGAATTCCCTCCACCTATCGCATACGAATATTCCCCGGCCTCCGTAATCCTCATATCTCTTGTTATTTATATTGTTGCACCGCTGCATCATTGAGTCCCAACTGTGGTACTCGCGACTTCCTGTCATTCCATGCTTTCTGCTAATTTTTGAGACGGTTTCTCGATGAAGGCACCCACATGATTTAACTGATCCGTTTTTGAAGCTACATAGGCGGATGGCTTTTTTAGTTCCGCACTCACACTGAAACAAACCCATTTTGTGTTTCCTTTGTGATGGCAATTCCTCTAAAAAAGTCAGACGGTTCTTCTTATCTCCCGGTTTTAATTCTGTAGGCATATTACCCCCTAAATATCTTGGCCTGTCTTTCGGATAACTCTGCACAATCAACACATAACTTGACGCCTGGAATGGCCTTCCTTCTACTATCAGGAATTTTTGATCCGCATTCTTCACAACGTTCAGCTGATACGGCGTTGCGGTTGATCCGGTGAGCGGAAAGGGCAGCGTTACGCTGAAGCTCTTCAATCTCTGCTGCTGTGTCGATGATGTCCATGGCTATTCCTCAGGAATTTCTAAAGGTGAAAACTCAACAATTTCCCACTCCCAGCCTGGTGCAAGCTCGCAGCGACCATATTCGCCATATTGGCCTTTAAACAAGCTGGTTTCGATGGTGTAGGTTCCATCTTTTGGAAGGCGTTCATCGCGGTTTTCAATAATTTCCTTCTCAATTGCTTGCAGGTCTTCAATGGTGCAGGCCCCGCGGACTCCGCAAATAAAAGGGTCGGAGAAATCATCCATTACTAATAAATCGATAACGACCTTGCTCATGGTCAATGCTCCCGGAACTGTCGGTTAATTCGGTTGAAGGTGAATGCCAGCAATAAAAAAGGCCGCCGGAGCGACCTGGTGATTAGTGCTTTCATGCTGCGCCGCCTTCATTCTTTTCGGCTTCGACCGCCATCTGCTCAAGCCGTCGCGATAGCTCGGCGGCCAGAGCCTGGAATTCTTCCTCGGTGGCCACCGGGATCGGCACGAAGCGAATCCCGATGTGTGCGAGGTTGTTGGCAATTTCGAGGCTTTTCCTCAAATCAACGGGGGAGGCTCGGTTCATGCGGCGCGATCCTCTTCCTGGAAGATAATTTCCATTTCAAGCTTCTCGGCCAGCGCATTCTCCGCTCGGGCACCAGCGGAGTGCTCCCAGCCTTCAAGCATGTAGATAGCATCAGCACAGCG
Source organism: Enterobacter cloacae complex sp. 6730903 (assembly GCF_048283985.1). Classification (NCBI taxonomy): domain Bacteria; kingdom Pseudomonadati; phylum Pseudomonadota; class Gammaproteobacteria; order Enterobacterales; family Enterobacteriaceae; genus Enterobacter; species Enterobacter cloacae complex sp. 6730903. Next base: position 77,315 of record NZ_JBLVXX010000014.1, read on the forward strand.
AAGCATAGACAGACAGATGTCCATGTACTCGGCCTGGGTTAATCCATCTGGTAGACGGGCGGGATTCAGAACAATATGGCCTTTCGACCAGAGATGAAAATGCGCATGGTTAAAAGCGGCGCGGTTAAAATTAGGTAGGCCGCTCATGGGCCCGGCAATATAAACTTTCACGATTCCACTCCGAAGCGGCGATTAAGCCTGCCTGTGTATACGACGAACTCCAGGAGGCTAACTCCCAGAGCTTCAATTTTCTTGTGATGCTTGTTGATGATGGGAGGCTCCGTTTCGTTCCAGTTTGGCTTTGGCTTCTTGCGCATGGCCTGCTGGATTTCCTCGGTGCAGCGGCGGCAGGCGGATCGGATGGCGTTTTCATTTGCTGGTGTCATGACTTGCCACCATGATTTGCAAATTCTCCATGGACTTGCTCGCGGAGTGCCCTGATTGCCACCTCAGCATCTGCAATTTCCTTGAAGTGTCCGGCAGTGAAATACTTGCCGTTAATAATCACCCTGGCGCGCCACCGCTTACGATGCTTATCCCAATTAACCCCTTTCACACCGCTCGTGTTATTGCTGCGCAGTGGCATATTTAATTGATTAAGTTGGTGGGTGACTTCACGTAGGTTGCCGATGGAGTTGTTGAGCTTGTTATTGTCGATATGGTCAATCTCTGTGGGCCAAACCCCATAACAGAAGAACCAAGCCAGCCGATGGGCGAGATAGCACTTCTTGCCGCAAGCTATTCGCCAGTAACCCTTGTTGTGCATCCTGCCGATCGGGTTTCCACTTTTCCTTCCAAAGAACTGGCCGGTAAATTTGTTGTACGCAAGCCCGGGAAACTCGTCGTTATAAATAAGCTGATCAATACCTTCGGTCATGCAGCCTCCCGCCTAGCTAGTAGCTTTGTACCAAACTCCATCAACACATCTCGCTCAACCGTAGTGAACTCACAATGCGTGCGGGGGTATGGCCGCCAAATAATCAGGATGGATCCTTTGCTATTGCCCGATACCGGCTTACCGGTGACCGGGTTGATAAATGCCAGCCGCCCGGCGGTGATGAAGCGAACCTCGCTGGCGGTCTGGATAGCCTCCTTAAACCAGCCAACCGATGTGTCTGCCGGAACCAGCATGACCGTGCCGATCTGATTTGCGCTTTCGGTAGCGGCCTTCTTAACGAACGGTGTGATGTCGCTGTATGGCTGGTTCATCCAGACGTAGCCAGGTACACTCAGGTAATCAGCCCAGGGAGTCTCCAGTGTATTCTGCTCGGCGGTGATGAACTTCCGGCACAGTGCGTTATGAGACGCCGCGGCGGCATCCAGTTGGAAGCAAAACTCAGCATCAAGGGAAGAGAAAAGGGCTGGGGGAGTGCGCCAGAGGTCGCGCTGATCTGCTGGTGTATTGCTGACGGTGTAATCAGTCATGATTCCTCCCGCTCCGGATCGTTTACATCCCAGCCATTACGCTCATTATTGGTTTGCAGCCGCTTATCTCCGACCTCTTCAATGCTGCGGCCGGTAATCTCTGCGACTTCAGCGTTTGAGTGTCGCCACAGCAGCGCCAGCTCTTCGAGTGACCACGCTTTCATAGCACTGACTCCATTTCGTCGATGTAGAGGCCCTGAGCAATCAGTCGGCTACGGCGGGCGGCGCGAGAAATGCACTCCTGCCGTCGTCCTTCCTGCGACTGCTCTATGGCGCGCCGGGTGAACAGGCGCGATTTACCCTGTGGCGTTACAACCTTCGGCTTCGTGACGAGGTCGAATGTCCGATCGCAGATGCCGTCCTCGTTGACCCATTTTTCCGACTCAACGATCTGAGCTATCTGCCCGGAGCCGCGGGTAATGCCGTTGGCTACACGGTTAAACTCGATGAGCGTTACGCCAAACTTCTCGGCGATTTCGCTGCCGGTTACCGGGCGGCCGCGCGTCTGAATCATCCAGATAACGCGCTCACGGAGGCCAGAGAATTGCCCGGTTCTCCCTGGCCTGCGGTAGAAGGGTGTGCGTTTCATTTCCACTGCTCCCCGAATGTGAAGCCGATCTCCGCCAGGGCCTCGTCCATCTTCTCGATGAACTCCGGCACCATTTCGTTGAAATCGGTCATGTATTGCGGATCCCGCTCAACGACGACGTGGTGAATACCTTCGCGCTTCATGCGCGGGTCGTAGTTTGCAAAGAACCAGGCGTCTTTTCCGGTAACCCACATGCTGTACTGCACCTGGGCCATGTACGCAGACTTGATGGCTTCGAAACCGCCAAGGCGGAATTTCATGAAGTCGCGGGAGGTGAACGGGCATTTCAATTCGAGGCCGAAATCGTTACTGCAAAGGCCGTCAGGGGAGCACGCGGTGCGCATGCTCTCGTCACGGAACAAGATCGGAGACTCCGTGACTTTCACGTCGGTGGTGAACTCGAAGAGGGTGCGGGCGTCTTCTTCATACTGCTTTCCCCAGGCCAGCGCCTTGGCGTTAACCTCTGGCGCCACGCCAGTGCATACCTCGGCGAGTAGAGTGTGGAAGTAGGACATTTTCATGTCTGTCCACTTCTTTCCCGATCTTGGCTTGGCGATGACGTTGTGCACTTCTGAGGCGGTTATAACGCCGAGCCTTAATTTGGCCCATGCTTCATCACCTTGCTCTACGGTGGATACATCAATTCCGGTCCTGGCCAGGATAATTTCTGGTGTCATAGTTTTACCCTGTATACGTTCTGCTTATTTGAACGGGTGCCATCGTGAAACCATATCGCGCACCTGGTGACTTCTATCCATTTACGCCGCTCAAGCTCGGCGATGAACCATGAAACGCGAGACCTTGAAATTCCTAAAATCTTTGCCATGTCGCGAATGCTGTGTTTTCCGCTTCGCAACAATGAAAGCAGGGATGGTGTCATGCTGCCGCCTTCTTCTTGAGGAAGCCTAAGGCCTTAACAGCCTCGGCTTGGGTAAGCTCGGATGAATCGCGAATATCACGACGGAAAATTTGCGAACAGACTGGGAGCAGGTTTTCTTCCCATGTCTTATCCATTGCGATAAGGACGTCGTTAATCTCCTTGATAATTTCGTCCCCTGCTGGGGTTACATCGCGTTCTGGCTGGCGTTCGGCTGAAAAGTTGATACCTTCTTCGCCCTCGGTGTTAACGTGGTCGATGGCGGCATCCAGGCGTTCACGGCGCGGCCAGTATTTTGCTGCCTGCTTCACGACCGTCTTGAGAATCATCTGTTCTTCGTCAGTGACCCACGGACACTTTTTACTGTTGTCAGATTTGTACTTCTTCCATGCTTCTGAGCGGTCACGGATGGAGTAGATGGCATCGATGCGCATCGTATGGGTGAGGTAATCACCATCGTCAGTTTTTACCGTTACATACGCCCCTACGATGTCCCCGCGCTGCTCTTCGGTATCAAAGTCGTTGTAGATATGGATCGGCGGCTTATCTAGCCCCTCGCGGCGGAACTGGTCGTTTCTGCGAACAATTGCCGACTGACACCACTTAATGGCGCCAGACTGTTGTGCAATATGCATCAGGCCCATGTAACTAATGTCGAGGCAAATCGCCCCTTTACGCGGAACCAGGTAAGCCAGCTTCTGAGCTGGGTTTAGCGAAATACCGATAGCCGCAACGTTGATGATTGCGTTCTGCGTGCTGGTCTGGTTCTGGAAAGCGACTTTCGCGAGGTAGTCGTTGTTCTGAAATAGTTGGATGGCAAACTGGCTTTCCTTCGCCCACACCATCCGCTCATCTGTGGCCGCCTTCATGAAAAGCGGCTCCTGTTGTTTGACGAAATCAACAAGGGTTAAGCTCATAGCCCCTCCTTAAAATGGGCAGGTTGGATGAAGGCGATCCCACTCTTCTTCGGCGCGGTCGTAACAGATGCGTGTGACATAGTCGTTATAGGCTTCCTCTGCCTTTTCACCGACTAGTGCCATTTGCGCTTCTTTTGGGAGAAACAGGCTACTCATTTGCAGAGCATATTTCGGGAACATGGCGATCAGTTCTTTCGCCCGGTTGTCGATCCACTTCTCCTTCTCGTCGGTGAGCTGCTACTCAACCCAGCGCCGATCTTCGATTCGGTCGTAAGTGAGGTATGCGTTCATGGCTGAACTCCTGAAATTTGGATGTGCAGATCCCGCCCGCAGAAAGCCAGGCCGATCGGTTGAATAGGGTTGTTAGTGCTGGATAGGGTTGCCGTGACCGTCCAGAAGAACATCAATCACGCAGTCACTGAGGCGGATGATCTCTGCATCGGTGTGCAGGTACACCCATTTGCGCTCCTGGATGACTGCTGAAACGCGATAGGTGCGGCCTTCATGCATTGCCATCATGCCGGGCGTGACGCACTGGCGAATGAGCGGGATGGTGCCATAGTGGGACATCATTTTTTACCCTCCACCTGAGCCAGTAAACCAGCAACGTGCATCTGCCAGCGATTCAGCACCAGTTTTTCCCGCGGTGCCGATACCGACGTCAGCTGCCACTCGTTATCGTTGAGCTTTTTGGCGGTGTACTGCTTGCCGTTGTGGGTGACTGTCATAAATCCTCTTGGCCTTATCGCGGCGAACGGAACGGTTAATACAAGACTTCAACGCATTTATTCAGTGTTTCAATGGGCGGTGGATGGCTGCCGGTTGTCATAACTTGAGCCACTCGTAAATGACTCCAGGTATGAAAAAGCCGCTGATTAGGCGGCTATTGAGGTTCGCGCGGCTTGTGATTGAATCGGTGCCACCCGTCAGTTAATTCAAATGGAGCATAACTTTCCCGGCGTTCAGCGAAACCAAGCTCAACGGACAGAGCGTGCAGCTCATGCCGGCGCTTAATCTGTTCCATCGCAATCCAGTCAGCATCGGCATTGCGCTTTTGAGCTTGCTTCGGCGTCAGGTCTAAACTGTTTATTTCACTTAGTTTCTGCTGGCGCTTGATGTCCTGTTTCATATTGCGAAGCACATTTATCATTGAGTCGATGCGCTTGATGTCGTCGATCATCCTCTTACCCTCTGTCGTTACCCGCTGATGCGGGAGAAATGCTTTGGTGCTGGCTCCCCACAATGAAGCAAGGAAGGCCGTCGTCGCCTTGGTGAGCCATTACCTCACCAACTAGCTGATAACCGTCTGCCAGCCCAAAACATTCCAGTTAGTGCCGGGATATTTATCCGCGCCCGGCTCGCGCTCCCTTGCTTTCCACAGTCAAAGGAATGCCGTAGACTGGATATTCCACAGTCAATAAAAGGATTTCTTTATGTCCATGAATGTATTTGCAGGAAAGAGAACTGAGGAATCAGTGGCATATGATTTAGCGCTGGCGCTTGCAGTAAAAGACCCATCCGCCAACACGCCAGAAGCTTTAATTGAGCGCATTGCTGATTTGCTTCCTGCCTGTCGTGAAGCAGCAAAGGAAAAGTACAAAGCAGAAGCACCTACGCCTTTTGGGATCGCTATAAAACGATAACTGATGCCAGGGCAGTCTCCAGTGCTGCCTTTATCAAATTCTGCCGATACCAGTGGTCATCTGATGCCCCTTTAACCGCTTCTTCAGCAGCAGCATAAGCTGCGTCAGCTGCTAAAATTACGCCATTGTTGCTTTTAAACATCGCTACTTCATCGTTTTTTATATCCATCACCATCGCCTCAAATAAGTGGAGTAGATTTGCCGTCAGCCCCTCGCGGAGAGAGGCTGCTAATAAAAAAGGCCGCCTGAGCGACCTCAGTCAGAAATAGTTATCAAGGTCACGCTTGACCCTTTCCAGGATGATTTTTGCATCATCAAGACTCTCAGCATCGAGAGCATCCCTTATGGCCATCGCCAGTTGCGTAGCGTCTGATTCGTAGTCATCAGCGCGACTCTCCCATTCGGAAGCCTCTTCCTCTGCATAGTAAATCCGATCCTCATACTCGCCTTCGAGTTCTGAGCGCACTTCATCACGAAGCTTCTCCTTGATGATTTCGGAGGCTTCTTCAATCGGCATTGTTTCCAGAATCGTCTCTGGCTGATGAGTGCCGTATTTCAGTGAGATGTCAGTAGCAAACATGCAACCTCCCAAAAAATGCCCGCGCGCTGGCGGGCCAAGAAGACTTTTCCAATCCAACCAGAACAGGATCATCGTCTCCTGTGCGGTTGAGATGGCAGTATTACCATCACCAAGCATCGGCGCCCGGTGCTTGAGGCTGGCTCTGTCGTTACCCGCTGATGCGGGAGAAATGCTTTGTGATTCAGCACAGCCCACTCAGCTTCGAATGGACTGGAATAAATCTTTTTTTCGCTTTGCCATAATTGCCGCTCTTCCTGAGCCCGCCTATGGTCCGACGCATGGTTTACTGTCGCGCCGTTCGACTGACCGAATCTCAACTTCGCCGCTGGCTAACTTCGCTCAGCTGTCGATGTTTCGTTTCGATGGATTGAATATACAAAACGTATTCTTATCATGCAATACGAAATGTATAATTGGTGGGTGGTTTTGTGATAACAAATTGTATTCTAAGGTGATTTATTTTTTTAAATACCAGTGCTACGCTTAAAAAAACAGCAGGAGGGATGTGCATGGTTCTGGATGAAGAGCGTATAAGCATGAAAATTCAGGCGATGGGGCGGGCGGTGATGGAATTGTCACTGGCAGATTTACCTATGACCCAGCAAAACATCATCGACAAGCTGGAGCAGTACCGGAAGGAAACAGGAAACGTGATAGGGAAGGGTGTGAACAGGGATGCAGCTGAGATAGTGCGGAAAGGGCAATAAAAAAGCCCGCACGGGCGGGCAGGTAGTGTTGCGATAGTTATTGTTATCAGCTTCAGGCTGAATAGTTATCGGCAGAATGGCGGATAGCTTTATGGGTGGGCAATAAAAAACCCGGCGCGGTGGCCGGGGTATAGATAACGGCTAGATAAGGTAAGGAGGAGTGGGGGGCCTGAAAGGTGGGTGAGACGAAAAATCAACTATCTTGATCTCGCCTGGAGTAAGCTCATTCATATAGTGAAGAACATACTCAGACGTTCTATCTCCAAATGGCTTAGTCATATCGTAAGCATCAATCCCGATATGGTAATGCCAGAGTTTATACTGTAGCGCCACCTTCACTTTATTTACGAAGTCTCGATCATCTTTGGATACGCTGTCAGAAGATTTGTTTCTTCCTTCAAGGGCATTAAAGCCGTTGGCTTTAAGATGATCTATGAACGCCTTAATTTTTTTCCTGTCATCAGCAGGAAAGTTTAAGACCTCTTTCGCAAATAGAACTCCCACATCCACTTTCAACTTTGTGACACCTTCCTAAGCCAGTCATCAAAATCGTCAAGGGTTTCAAGGCCATCAGGCACAGTCACAAAGTCCCCAGACACCATTTTTTGCATACGATCTAGTTCAAAGTTGAAGGGGAACTCAGCCTGAGACATAAATCGACCCTCTTCAATTACAATGCATTCTTTCAACAGCTTGTTGTCCAAAACAGCCTGTTCATCACCAGCTTTGGCCCAAGCTGAGCCAGGAAGGTGAGTAAGGCGGGATAAATTAGCAGCTGTCATATGACCATATACAGTAATTATATTATCAATAATGCAGCGGAAATCCCCTACCTCATCGACAAACTCTGGTGTAACTGTTTGGAAACCACCATCTTCTGTGAATTCAAGCGTACTTATTAAGGTAGAGATATGGTGATTTTGATAGTCCTTTACAGCATGGTACAGCTGAGGTTGTACAGGACCATAAGTCCACTTAGCAAAAAAATCTTCCACTAAAGGCTTATCTAATATTTTCAAGCTCCACGACTGAGCAAAAAATACCAGTTTTTGAAGCTTCATAGGCGTAAGATCAGTGATCTTAGCCCCTTTAGCTCTTTCAATAAAGGCATTAGCTACTGCAATTGTTGAGTAAGCCATCACATGCCCCCTTTAACAAAATTATAACGACAAAAATCTTCTCCAAAAGTGAAAGCTTTCAGAGATACTGTATGGATAACCAGTTATTAAAATACACTGAGTTAACCATAACGTCTATCTTAAATGTAATATCGGTTTACGTCACTGCAAACTGGATAGCATATCGTGCTAATGATTAAAAAATGATAGCACGATAGATCTGTATGCTACCCAAACGTCTCTTCAGGCCGCTACCAGCTATGCGTCGACCAGAACACCTTTCCGCTCACACCAGCCGCAGCTTCGTCTCTACAGCAACACCGATAATTCGACAGTTACCATTCACCGGAACAAGAGGCCATTGCGGGTTTAGACCCTTCAGGTACTTCTGCCCACCGTCGATCACTAACTTCTTAAATGTTGCCTCGTTCGAATCGGATAGCTTTGCTATTACCAGACTGCCATTTACCGCATCTCTACCGGTGTCGAAAAGTACATAGGTTCCTTCAGGTATGCTCAAGCCAGTAGGGGCTGTCATTGACTCGCCCTCAACGAGCAACCAGAACGCGTCACCCTGAATGTGAGCATTCGACTCAAGCCACAGATCTATATCTTTTAGGGTGTATGGCTCAACCGCTTCGCACCATGAACCAGCCTGGACACTGCTGATTACTGGATACTTGTTACCAGGATTGTAGGGGCCAGCGTACTCCACATCACCCTTAAGCGTGTCGTCAATGATCATACCGCCAGCTCCTACGGAGAAGTTCTTTTTGCCAAGGAACTGCAATATTTTTGCGATCTCGGAAAGGCTTGGCTCACGCCGAGCGTTCAGCCAATGACTTACCGCACCTTTAGTAATACCGAGGTGCTCCGCCAGCTGTTCCTGATTGATGCCCTGACTTTTCATCAGGGTCTTAGCTAAGTCGTACCATTTCATAGTCATACCCGAATGATACAAGTTGTATATATTTGCGCGAGCCACAATTCGTATATTTTACTTGCGAACAAAGAATACAAAACGTATATTTAAGTTGTTTAAAGGAGACCCGACATGAACAATATCCGAAAAATCCGCAGAAACATCGGTTTGACTCAGCGACAGATTGCCGAAGAGCTGAACCTGTCGACAGGTGCGGTTTGCCATTACGAAAAAAATAAACGCAGCTTAAGCCTTGAGCAGTGCCGGGCGATTGTTGCAGCTCTGAATAAGCATGGCGCTTCAGTAAGCGTTGATGACGTTTTTCCACCAATCAGCAACAACGCCGCCTAATTGGCGGCCCTAACCACGAAAGGGAAAGCAATGCATTCACTTACGTATCACGAGAATAACGGATTCACTGCGAGTCCGATGATTTCGGTAAATCAAAGCGTTCCGCGCAATAACAGTAAGCTGACCAGGATCCGCGAAGCTGTTCGCGCCTGGCAGAAGGCAACGCCCGGACAGGCTCAGGTTCACATTTCGCAGCTGGTAGCAAAGGAGTGGCTGACGCGCGGCGGTCGTGGATTGCTGCTGGCCGGTTCTGAGCACAACACCAAGCAGAACTTCTTCCGGATGATTAACGACCCGGGACCTAAGAACGATAAAGGCCTGGTGCTACTGATCCCCGTCATTGTTGATGTGATGGCTCGGGATAACGAGAAAGTGGCGAGAGAGTTCGGTCTTGTCGCAAAGACTGAGGCCGAACTGATAGCCGAGGCCATGAAAGAGTGCACTGAAGCGCATCAGGCGAAGTTACTTGGTCAGCCGATACAACGCCTTGAGAAAGAGGTGAGAGAAGCTGCTGAAGCACTGCTGCGCTTCCTGCCAACTGAATCAATCGCTGCGGTGGTGACAAGTCTGGACGCTATGGCGCCGGGAGTTATGTGATGGGTACTACCAAAAAAGCGAAAGCCCTTGAAGCGGTCACTTCAAAGGCCCTTATCACACTGTGTTACGCCAAGTAACGGGAGTAAGTATGTCAAAAACTCGCAAAAAGTACCAGGAAAAAGAGGAACGTCGCCATCCAGATTCACCAGATGGCCTGGTTGTCGCCGCCTCAAAAAACAGGGCGTTCGCTGAGCGCTTCGTTGGCATGGCAAGACTGGCACTGATTCAGGCAGGGGTGAAGCATGGGCGTCGTTAAGCATTTAGCAGACTACAGGCCGCCGCTGGAGGTCGTGGAGCATCGTGTGGCGCAACTGGAAGATGGGTTCACTCGCGTCGCGAATGAGCTTCTTGATGCCGTTATGGCTTCAGGTTTGAGCGAAACTGAGATGTGCATTGTGCTGGCCGTCTGGCGCAAAACATACGGCTTCAATAAAAAAATGGATTGGGTCAGCAACGAGCAACTTGAGCAGATGGTTGGTAAGCACCACACGCATTGCTCTACTGCCAAAAACCTGCTGATCGGCAAGAAGGTATTCATTCAGGAAGGCCGTAAAGTGGGCATGAATACCAATGTTTCCGAGTGGAAAACGAAGGTTAACGGATTCTGCAAAACATTAGCTAAACCTGCTAAGAAAACCTTAGCAGAAGTTGCTAACAGAACTAAGCAGAAGGTGCTAACCACAAAAGACAATAATCAAAATACAGAAAAACAAGATCCCCCTAAATCCCCCCAGGGGGAAAACTCACTCGCTCAGGAAGTGATGGATTACTTCAACGAGCTAACGGGTAGTCGTTGTGCTGCGCTGGCACCTTTTGAGAAAGCTCTCTCCACGGTGAAGAGCAAAGACCAGTGCTACACCGCTGAAGAGCTGAAGCTGGTTATCCGCTGGGCCCATGTGAACTGGGGTCACAGCTTCAAGCCAGAGAATCTGTGCCGTATGACCCGCTTTGATGGATACCTGTCAGACGCCCTGATATGGGCTGATGGCCAGGGAAGCAATCCGGCAGCCTGTCCGCACGAAGAGATCATCAAGCTCTGGAATGAAAAATTCCCTTCGAAGGCCGTTTCTATGCATGAGTGGAACCGCCGCCGTCCGGCCTATCGTGACCTGGAAGCTGTGTGGAACGGCAAAACCACCCAGGGCAACTGGCGCGAACTGAAGCACATGGGCATGGCCTTCGAGCTAATTAGCAAGTCTTCCCTGTTCGGCACCAGAGGCGATCAGCCATGGCTGACACTCGACTGGATCCTGAATCCGAAGAACTGGGGATCTGTCTACGAGCAGGCCATCAACGAGCACCGTGAGCGCAAGGGAGTCAAAGCATGAGCCGTTTTATTGATTTATACGTTGAGCAGGCCGTCATTGGCGGAATAATGCTCGCAGCGGGCCGCACAGACGGCGTTGACATGGCGACTGACGCGATTGAGGGGCTGACTGAGGATCACTTCACAGCAACGCCTCACAAGGTGGCTCTGCGGTCCTATAAGCGCCTTAACGAATCCGGGGAGAAGATAGACCTGCTGACACTGACCAGCGACCTTGAGCGCCTTGGAGTGCTGGAGAGTGCGGGCGGATTCGCTTACCTGGCTGAATGCAGCAAGAACACACCGTCGTTCGCGAACCTTGCCTCGTACTGCGAAAAGTTGCGGGAAATGCATCTCGGCCGCCGGATGACCCTGGCGCTACAGGTAGGGATCCAGAAGCTGTCCGAACCATCCAGTGAGGGTATCGCTGACATCATCGGCAACATACAGGCCGATATCTCCGGTATTGAGCACAGTGCTGACTATGGCACCGAGCACATCACTACCGGGATCGACATGTCGTTAGATACCATCCAGTCGATTATTAGCGGCGATATCTGGAAGCACAAAACCGAGCTGGGCATGGCGACCATCGACAGCGCATTCGGCGGGTTCAACAACACCGATTTCATCGTTGTCGGCGGGCGCCCTGGCATGGGGAAAACCATGTTCAGCACCACCGTGACCGAGACAGTCGGCCTGAAAAACAAAAAGCCTGTGCTTTTCTTCAGTCTGGAAATGCCAGTTGATCAGATCTCGGAGCGTGTCGCGTTCCACCGGGCCCGGGTGAGCAAAGAGGATTTACTCAGCAAGCAAAGCGGCGTGATGGACGGGGCCTGGGGAAAGGTCGGCCACTGCATGAAGGATTTCATCGACTCTCCGATCTACATCAATGACAAGCCATCCCTAAGCGTTCACCAGGTGCGTGCGGAAGCGCGGCGTATGAGTAAGAAGCTGGGCGGACTGGGCGTGGTAATCGTCGATTATCTCCAGAAGATGCGCATGTCTGACCCTGAGAACATGAACCGCAGCGTAGGGGAGATCGCCACCGGCCTGAAAAACCTGGCGAAAGAGTTGCGTTGCCCGGTCATCGCACTGGCTCAGCTTAACCGTAAGGTCGAAGAACGTGCTAATAAGCGCCCGGTCGCAGCTGACCTCCGCGAGTCCGGTGTTATCGAGCAGGAAGCCGATGTGATTTTCATGATCTACCGGGATGAGAAATACAACCCGAACACCGAACTGAAAGGCATCACCGAAATCATCTGTGTGAAGTCCCGCCATGCGCCGGGGGCAGAAAAGACCTACCACTTCAGCAGCCGCTACTCAGGCCTGGATCCGGTTGCATTCCACCATAGCGAGCAGCAGGAGATTGACCATGATTACGAGTGCTAACGACTCAACCGCAATGCAAATCATCATGAACTCACAATACGCCGAGTTTCCCGAAACCCTCCTGACGCTGGAGTTATGCCGCGCCACTGCCCGGGCTGACGGTCGCAAGATTGGCGAATCACTCCGGGCCTGCGCAAAGGCAAAGGCTCGCCAGGCTAAGAACCGCAATCTCTACAACACGCTGATCGAGATGTCCCGCAGCCAGTTCCCGGAAACGCAGATGACCCGCATCCGTGGCTGCGTAGACCGGATGGAGAAGGCCCTGGGTCGTGAAATGCGCGTTCTGGATATCACAGCAGAAGATGTCATCGAATTTAGCGAGGAGGCGGCATGAGTAAATTCACATGCACACCTAACCCTCTTAACAACCTATTCAATCAGTGCCTGGCTTCTGTCAGGGGCGGGAGAGCATCAGTATGAGCAGCAGAGAAGCGTTTGAAGCATGGGTTGATTCTAACTTCCCATTCAAAAAAGACCGTTTTGACTTGTTTAGAGGGGAATATAAAAGCCAGTTTACTAAACAGCTCTGGCAATCATGGCAGGCGAGCCGTGAAGGTCTGGATGCAAAACTCAAATCCGCAGAAAACAACGATGTTGATGCACGATGCCATGTCGCCGAACTCGAAGCCAAGTGCGCGGCGCTGGCTGCGGAGCTGAGTGCAGTTGAAACAATTCACAACGACGCCGTGTTCATCACAGACGAACACTATGAGCAATGCCCGCCGGAAGTGCAGAAAATGATTCGTTCACTGGCGGTGTTGCAGATTCCTGCGTACCAGGCTTTCCTGGCTGAAGTGCGGGCGCATGACCTCAACGCTTTCATTCGGCATCACAGTGCAGAACTGGATGCGCATATTAAAAACGGTGGTGAGCAGTTCGACGAAAAATCAGTACGCATCAGAGACATCATCGTCTCAGCCCGCTTGTTCAGGGAGCAGATTCGCAAGGAGGCCGCCCAATGAGCAACATCGACAAACATGCCGTCCAAGCAGTTGCCGATTTGAAAGCTGGTTACACCCTCGGTCACGCTGATGTGGCAACCCTGAACGAGCTGGCGCGTATCGCACTGGCATCGCTCGAATCGGAGCCTGTGGCGGTTACCGATGATATGGCTTACGCATTCCATCATGCGCTGTCAGATTCATCGTTAGGCGCTGATGAAGTCGAAGAAATTAAGGCTGGGTTGCGTGCTGCATTCGCTAATGTCACCGCCCAGCCAGCGCCGGTATCTGTGCCCGCTGCGATGGAAATGGATGATGACTTTGACAGCGCGTTTGAACACGGAAAAGCTGTCGGCTGGAACGCCTATCGCGCAGCCATGCTTCATGGTGCCGAACTTGTAAAGGCGGCTAACAAGTTGCCAGATGATTTCGACTTCGACCGCTTTAACGATGTCGTGTGGCTGGAGGCTGTTGCAAGCAATCCGCACATGCATTCACCAACAACATCGACTATCGCTATGGTGGCGCTTGAGCTGAACAGGAAATTAGCTGATGGCAAATCTCCGGTGATTCCGGATGGTTGGGTGATGGTGCCGGTTGAGCCGACAGCGGAAATGATTTCTTCAGGTATTACCGCTCATTTCGAGCGCAACCAAATTCAGATTCATGACAGCCCTGCGCCGGGGCCGATGGAATGTGCGTATGTGGCCATGCTCGCAGCAGCACCGCAGCAGGAGGTGAAGTGATGCAGAACACATTCGACGAGATAATTTAAATTTAGTATTTTTATTTTCATTGTTAGTCAAAAAAAGCTGAGCTCCGCCATAAAAACGTGGATCAGCTTCTGAGCGCACAGATATGATATTCGAATATATAAAACAACATTCAGAGGTAATCATTTCCGGATTTTCAGTCGCCGCGGCCGTCGCCTCTGCCTGGGCTGCTATTGCTAGCAGGCAGACGGCAGCAAAAGCACTAAAAATCCAAAGCAGAATGAGCCTGTATGAGCTTCTAAAATCCATAGCCGAAAAAGCTAACTCGCACTCAAAGGGGAAAAAAGGTGCCGAGTGGAATTTTTATGACGCAGCTAACATAGTGAGATGCCTTAGCATGGCAATGGAGAACATAAAAAATCACACTGAAACTAATGACGGTCTTGATATCAGGGAGTTAAAACAATTCTTCATAAGTCAACTGAACATGGAGCTTTTTGAAGAGTTAAACTATCAAGTTGGGCCAGACGCCCTGTTTGCGACAAGGGAAGTAACCAGTATGACTAACGAACTATATTTATCCTGGATAAAGATTATTTCATTTTTTAACTTCCTCGTTGTTACAAATGAAGATCTTGATAACTAAAACAAGCATTATTGATTTTTCATAATCAACCAGTCATAATTTAACCGCCGTCGGAGTTGAACGCCCGACGGTGACTTCTGCGCATTTAAGGGGACTTAAATGCGACCACAATCTGAACTCCTCACCTTGTCACAGATGCAGAAATGCACCTGCGATTTTCTGCATTCTGCGGTTTCCGTTAGGGAGGCCGTATGACTCTGCCAGTAGACGGTATCAAACTCCATCGCGGTAACTTCGCGGCCATCGGCCAGCAGATTCAGCCATTGCTGGATGCCGGGCAATGTTTCCGCCTTCAGGTTAAGCCATGGCGCGAGAAGCGCAGCCTGTCGCAGAACTCGCTCAGCCACATGTGGTACACGGAAATTAGCGAGTACCTGATCGCCCGTGGCAAGACCTTCGCTACGCCTGAGTGGGTCAAAGACGCTATGAAGCACACCTATCTCGGCTACGAAAGCAAGGACCGTGTAGACGTCGTTTCTGGAGAGATAACCACGGTCCAATCCCTCCGCCATACGTCAGAGCTGGAAACCGGCGAGATGTACATTTTCCTGTGCAAAGTCGAAGCCTGGGCGATGAATATCGGCTGCCACCTGACCATCCCGCAGAGCTGTGAATACCAGCAGCTGCGCGATAAGCAGGAGGCCTGATGTCTACTCCACTTTCCCGCGTCATCACCAATGAAATCTTCCGCGTTCCGGCGCGCCGCCAGCGCAAGGCCGTGGTTAAGCCGTCCGACATCCCGACCTTGAAAGGCTACACCGCCCGCCTGGTAGATCAGAAATGGCTGCGCCTCGCAGCGAGGAGAAAATCCGCATGAGCATGTATCAACGCATTAATGGCGCTGACTGGCGCCATATCTTCGTCGTCGGGGATCTGCATGGGTGCTACACGCTGCTGATGAATGAGCTCGAAAAAGTTTCGTTCGACCCAGCGCATGATTTGCTGATCTCGGTTGGCGACCTTGTTGACCGCGGCGCGGAAAACGTCGAGTGCCTGGATCTGATTACTATGCCGTGGTTCAGGGCTGTGCGCGGTAACCATGAGCAGATGATGGTTGATGGGCTTTCAGAGCATGGAAACGTCAATCACTGGCTGGTAAACGGTGGCGGTTGGTTCTTCAATCTCGACTATGACAAAGAGGTGCTGGCTAAGGCCCTCGTCCACAAAGCGGCTGAGTTGCCACTCGTCATCGAGCTGGTTACCGCTGAACGTAAAATCGTTATCTGCCACGCTGACTACCCGCATAACGAATATGAGTTCGACAAGCCGATACCAAAAGATATGGTCATCTGGAATCGTGAGCGGGTCAGCGACGCTCAGGACGGCATTGTCTCGGCAATAGCCGGTGCAGATCTGTTTATCTTCGGACACACCCCAGCGCGCCAGCCCCTGAAATATGCCAACCAGATGTACATCGACACCGGCGCCGTGTTCTGCGGAAAACTCACGCTGGTACAGGTCCAAGGTAGTGACCATGCGTAAACCATCCCGCCGTAAGTGCAAAGTATGCGGCGAATACTTCGTGCCGAAATTCCACGACATCCGGAGCCGCTGGTGCTGCCCGGAACACGGCGCAATCCTCGCGATGGAAGAGCGCGAAAAGGAGAAGGTGAAAGCCGCGGCTAAGCGCATCAAAGAGCAGAAGGAAGCCGAGAAAGCAGGGCGCCAGCGCCGCGCAGAACGCCGTAATGAGCTGAAGCCAATCCGTCACTGGGTGCAGATGACTCAGCGCGCCTTCAACGACTGGCGTCGAGAAATGCTTCTGGCCGCCGGCCACGGCTGCATCTCCTGCGGAACCAAGACCGCGTTTGCCTGGCATGCCGGGCATTACCGCACCACGGCCGCCGCACCACAGCTTCGCTTTAACCCGGACAATATCTGGCTCCAGTGCTCCGCCTGCAACGTTCATAAGTCCGGGAACATCGAGGCATACCGTGCAGCGCTGGTTGAGCTGATCGGCGAAGAGCGCGTGCTGGCGCTGGAATCCAACAACGAAACCCACCGATACACCCGAGAAGAGCTCGATGGCATCCGCGCCAAGGCCCGAGCAGACCTTCGCGCACTGAAACAGCAGGAGGCAGCATGAAGTCATTCACTCCAGTTGAAGCGAGAAAGTTCGTTGCCAGCACCTGGTATGAAACGACACAGCTTTCGAAAAGAGAAAGGCTGCATGCGAAAGCTCGCGAACTGATAAGCGGCGATCGAGCGGAAATTATCTGTCAGACAGAAAACCCTGAATACAGAAAGTCAGCACGGGAGTGGTGGAATCATGACCAGAGCTGATTTCGAAAAGTACCAGGCAGAAAGCGTTAAGCGCGCCAACCTGCCACCAGTAGCAAAGCACAGCCAGACCAAAACCAACCAGCCACAGAAGGAAGCCGCATGAACAGTCAGCAACTGGAATACGTACGTCAGCAGCTCATTGTGGCGACCGCAGACCTCAGCGGGGCGACGAAAGGGCCGCTGGTAGCTTTCGCCGAAAACGCGCAATTCACCGCGACGGCGCGCAGCCGGGGGCGGAAGAAAATAACCGACCCGGTCACCGGCCGGAAGGTTAACCCCGACGGCCCGGCGATGAGTGGCAGCCAGTCCCGCGCCAAAGGCTCATCCATCGCGCTGGTTGGGCCGGTTGAGTTCGTGACCGCATCGTGGCGCCGCGCTGTCCTGTCACTGGAAGACCACCAGAAAGCATGGCTTCTGTGGAACTACAGCGAGAACATCCGCTTTGAGTACCAGGTGGCGATCACCCAGTGGGCGTGGGCAGAGTTCCGGGAACAGATCGGCGCGAAGAAAGTGGCCGGCAAAACGATGGAGCGCCTGAAGAAGCTGATATGGCTGGCGGCGCAGGACGTTAAGGCAGAGCTGGCGGGGCGTGAGACGTACGAATATCAGGTGCTGGCGAAACTGGTCGGGGTAACTCCAAAGAACTGGTCTGAGACGTTTACGGACCGCTGGGTGGAGATGCGCCGCATCTTCCTGCGACTGGACAGTGGTGCTTTGTTGCAGGTTACGCGATCACGTTCACAACAAAAGGCGACAAATTTAGGCTCAAGTCTTGCAAAACTGGATTGAAAAGCATATATTTCATGTAAATCTGATATCGTCGCCATAGCTTCGATTGTCGACACAAAGAATTCTAGCCCGAGGTTTACACCTTGGGCTTTTTTATTTGCGGTACGCCGCACACAGAACCCACTACCTGGGACCCTTCGGCCAGAGAGCCGACATTGCCTTACCCTCATCTTCCTGGCTTGTCGCCAGGTTTTTTATTCCAGGTCCCGGGAACCATCCTCGACATGCCTTCTTGTTAAATCGTCCCGAGGGCCTGAACCAACTACACGCGGAATAAATATGTCTGAGACCTTCACTATCGTAGGCGTTGGTCTTACATCGTCATCAGTCGGTGTAACCTTTGCCACGCTGTTTCCGGAGGCGACTCCAGCAGTGATGCTCGGATCACTCGCCGGAACTGCGCTATACGTTCTGACCTCAGATCCCCATCAACTCTGGAAGCAGGCTATCTTTGCGCTGATATCGTTTATCAGTGGCGTGTTCTTCTCCGTTCCCATGGCGAAAATCATGGCCGGAATCATCAACACGCCGTTAAGCCTGATGAAGCCACCGGCCAGCATTGAGGTATCGCCAGCTGTCGGTGCAATTGTCACTGCTTCCATTTCCGTGGCAGTCCTGCTGCGTATTCTCCGCAAATCCAAAAGCGGGAAGATGCCGGGGCTGGGGGAGGAAGATAAATGACATGGCAGCTTCTTCTGATGGATGCAAACGCCATAGTTTGCCTGTTAATTATGGTCAGGCTGATGTTTTTCCGGAAAGAGGGAAAGCGTCATCGCCTGAGTGTCGCGGTACTGGCCTATCTGGTCATCCTTGCCGCCGGATTCAACGCCTTCAACATTCTGCTCGGCCACTACGTTCAGGTTAACCTCGGCGATCTGCTGCTTAACTCCGTCATTTGCATGGCGGTGTGGCTGGCGCGCGGGAATCTGGCGAAGGTCGTTATAACGGAGTAGTCATGCAAGCAATCAACGCACAGCGGAAAGCCTTTCTGGATATGCTCGCATGGTCAGAGGGAACCGATAAACCTGGTCAGCCAACTAAGAACCACGGCTATGACGTGATCGTTGGCGGATCCCTCTTTACGAGCTACGCAGATCACCCTCGCAAGCTGGTCACGCTTAACCCCAGACTGAAATCCACGGCGGCTGGAAGATATCAACTTCTATCACGCTACTGGGATACTTATCGTTCACAGCTTGGCCTGAAGGACTTCTCCCCGGACAGCCAGGATGCAGTGGCATTGCAGCAAATTAAAGAGCGCCGCGCACTGCAGCTCATTGACGAAGGCTATATCCTCCAGGCCATTGACCGATGCAGCAACATTTGGGCGTCACTGCCCGGGGCGGGTTATGGACAGCACGAGCACAGGATTGAAAACCTCCTGAAGAAATTCAAAGAGGCCGGCGGTTTTGTGACAGAGCCAAAATCATGATCGTCGCTATTATCAAGAAACTATGGCTGCCCATAGTTGTGATAGTACTGCTGGTTTCCATGGCCTGGGCTATTAACCATTACCGCGACAACGCGATCGCCTACAAAGACCAGCGCGATAAGGCCACCAAAAATCTCAACCTAGCTAACGCAACCATCAAAGATATGCAGGTGCGTCAGCGAGATGTGGCTGCGCTGGATGCCAAATACACGAAGGAATTGTCCGATGCGAAAAAAACCATTAACGATTTGCGTCGGGATGTCGATTCTGGCGCTAAACGGCTGCGCATCGCCGCAACCTGCCCTGGAGTGTCCAAATCCACCTCCGCCACCGGCGTGGATGATGCAGGAACCCCCGAACTTACTCCAGACGCTCGACGGAATTATTTCGATCACCGGGACGGAATCGCAACCGCTGACAAAATGATTCGCGGCATGCAACTCTACATCAGCACGCAGTGCCTGAAATAGTGAAGACACCAATGCCTTAAGCACGTGCTATAAAAAACCGCTTTTCTTCAGTTTTTTAGCCAATAAGTAATTAGTGATTGCTGCAAGAGAAATCCCAACAATCCACGGCAAAGCTGAATCAAGCATTAGCGAGTTGTTCACGTTAATGCTGAAGGTGATGCAGGCAAAGGTATTTGTTAAAACAAACCACGCAAAAAGAATCTGCTTCATTTGGTTATCTCCATGTGTTTCATCCCAGCAATATCCATCCACAAGCCAGCAAAAGCAAGTTGGCGCATAACCGAAAAGGCTACGAAATGAGTGAAGCTAAACCGCAGGACGGCACCACCGTTAAAGGCTAAAGAGGCTCTCAATGTCCGACATCTACCAAATCACGCTAACCACCCAAACAGGCGAAACCTTCACGGGCAAGATGTCACGACGTCAGCCTGAACTGGTTAATGGCTTTGTGCCGCTTGCGACGGAGACGGGGCAGTGGCTGTACTTCGCTCCTGCTGATGTAAAGCGCGTGGAGTTCACGCCGGTGCCGGAAGAGCAGACCGAACAGCCAGCAGAACAAACAACGGAGTAACGAATGAGCAAACCGGACTGGGAGGCCATCGAATGCGGCCTATTATCGCTTCGATGGCAATAATCATTTAGTTCAGATCGGCAACGTAGTTGGTAGCTTCAAGATTGGTGATGCCAAATTCCGAAGCCAAAATTTTAGCCAACTCATCTTTCGAACCGGCAGTACGGTTTTGATTAGACCAAGCGATTAAATAATAACCATTGCTTTTCGCGAGCATGATTTGTATTGCATTAATGGTTATGTAGTAACTGTCCAAGAATAATTACCTCATTGTTAGGAAAGATTAATGGCACTCACCGACAAGCAAGAAATGTTCTGTCGCGAGTACCTCATCGATTTAAACGCCACACAAGCGGCTATTCGGGCGGGGTACAGCGAAAAGACCGCGAACGAACAGGGCGCTCAAAACTTAGCGAAACTTAGTATCCAGTCCAGAATCTCCGAACTCAAAGCGGAGCGCAATGATCGAATCGACATTGATGCTGATTATGTGCTGAGGCGCTTGTTTGAGATTGACCAGATGGATGTGCTCGACATCCTCCGTGACGATGGAACGCTAAAACCCATATCGCTGTGGCCTAAGGTCTGGCGCATCACGCTTCAGGGAATGGATATTTCGACGACGATTCAGGACTTCGACGAGAAGACCACCGAGACTATTCTCAAAAAGATCAAATGGCCGGATAAGGTGAAGAACCTTGAACTACTTGGCAAGCACATAAGCGTGCAGGCGTTCAAAGAGCAGGTGGAGCAGAAGGTCACTGCAACCCACAGCATTATGCCGGTACCGTCCTGCGATAACGTAGACGACTGGGAAGCAGCAGCGCAGAAGCAACAGAGCGAGGTTCTGGGTGGATGAATTACAAAGCCGTCTGGAAACCTCTGCCGGGATCGCAATCGCTCTCCCTGAGCTGCCCGTGTAACGAGATCCTCTACGAGGGCACGCGTGGGCCGGGCAAGACCGCTGCTCAGCTGGCGCGCTTTCGTCGCTTGGTTGGTTTGGGCTACGGCTCGTTCTGGCGCGGTGTCATTTTCGATACCGAGTATAAAAACCTCACCGACATCATCACCCAGTCGAAGCGTATGTATCGCCTATTTAATGACGGTGCGCGCTATCTGGCGTCAGCATCCGAGCTGCGCTGGGTATGGCCGACTGGAGAAGAACTCCTGTTTCGCTTCGGCAAGGAGGAGGGCGATTACTGGGATTATCACGGGCAGGAATTCCCGTTCATCGGTTTCAACGAACTGACCAAGCAGCAGTCATCTGAGTTTTACGAGATGATGTTTTCCTGCCGGCGCTCATCGTTCCGGCCAGAGAATTACCCGCTGGAAGATGGTTCATTACTTAAGCCGATCCCGCTGGAGACTTTCAGCACCACAAACCCGTTCGGCATCGGCCACACCTGGGTAAAAAAACGATTCATTGAGCCGGCGCCGCGCGGCACTATCATTCGCGAAACACAGAAGGTGTTCAACCCGCAGACCGAGCGGGAAGAGGACGTCACGCTTACCCGCGTTGCGATTCACGGCTCGTTCAAAGAGAACCCGTACCTCGATCCGCAGTACATCGCAACGCTGATGGCCATCAAAGACCCGAATCGCCGTAAGGCGTGGGTTGAGGGCTCGTGGGATGTTACCAGCGGCGGACGTTTCGACCATCTGTGGAATGCCTCGCATCATGTCATCAAGCCATTCCGCATACCGGATAGCTGGACGGTCGACCGCTCGCATGACTGGGGCGAATCGAAACCGTTTTCCAACCTCTGGTGGGCACGATCCGACGGAACCGCCGCAGAACTGCCTGATGGCCGCCAGTTCTGCCCGCCTGCTGGGACGCTGATTCTTATTGGCGAGTGGTACGGCTGCCCACCGGACGAGCTGAACAAAGGCCTGAATATGTCATCAACAAACGTCGCTAAGGGCGTTGCCTGGGTAGATAAACGGCTGGTGGGCGATGAACTTGCTGAGCCTGACGAAATCAAGCTTAACGGGGTGACGCAGGGGCAACTGAACATCATGCCTGGCATCTGCAAGAAGGTTACACCGGGCCCGGCTGACAGCGCCATTTACAATACAGGCGATGATGAACTCTCCATTGCGCAGAAGATGGAGTCCCAGGGCGT
Source organism: Enterobacter cloacae complex sp. 6730903 (assembly GCF_048283985.1). NCBI lineage: Bacteria > Pseudomonadati > Pseudomonadota > Gammaproteobacteria > Enterobacterales > Enterobacteriaceae > Enterobacter > Enterobacter cloacae complex sp. 6730903. The sequence goes on from NZ_JBLVXX010000014.1 coordinate 99,707, forward strand.
TAAATGGCTTGAGGCAAACAAAAAGCCGGGATCGCGCGTTAACGGCGCCGCTCTGTTTGCCGATATGCTCGAAGCTGTCAATGAAGGTAAGAAACTGGAATCCGGCATCCCGGAGAAACCTGCATTTTACGTATTCGACTACTGCCGTGGCTGGATCAGCCGTGTGCCGGTACTCGTGCGCGACAGTAAAAACCCCGACGATGTAGATACCCAACAGGAAGATCACGACTGGGATGCTACCCGATATGCCGTTCTGCATTCACCGCCGAAGAGAGTCGGCAAAGTCACCAATCTGAGGCTCTAACTCCATGCCTGACATTTCAACACCCAATCTGGACTATGGGAACATGGTCGAGGCGTGGGATATCAACGATGCCCTGATGGGCGGCACGCTCTATATGCGACAGCTGGGCGAGCAATATCTACCGCGCTGGCCGAAAGAAGACAGGGAGGACTACAAAAAACGTTTGGCCGTGGCCACGCTTCTGCCAGCCTACGAAGAGACCATTAAGCAAAACATCGGGCGTGTATTCGCCGAGCCTATTAAGCTTGCCGAGAATGTGCCGGATCAGCTGCGAGAGTATGCGAAAAACTTCGACCTTGAAGGGACGCGCCTGGACGTATGGGCACAGGCATTCTTCGGTCTGGCGATGCAGTATGGCCTCTCCCACGCGCTGGTGGATTATCCCAGGGTGGACACCGAAAAGGTGAAAACCAAAGCTGAAGAGAAAGCTACCGGCGCGCGCCCCTATGTCACCATGCTCAATCCACGCCAGGTAATTGGCTGGAAGTCGAAAATGGTGGACGGCAAAGTGGTGCTGACTGCGCTGCGTATCAAAGAGGTTGTGGTCGAAGACGGCGACGACTTCGGGCAGACCAAGGTCGAGCAAATACGGTACCTGACACCTGGAAAGGTGGAAATTTACCGCAAGGCTAAAGATGCTGACGGTGCCGCGAACTGGGCGCTATTCGAGGAGTGGCAGACATCCCGCCAGGATATCACTCTGGTTACGCTCTACACCAAACGCACCGGGTTTATGTGTGGTTCACCTCCATTGCTCAATATGGCCCTGCTGAACATTAAGCACTGGCAGAGCCAGAGCGAGCAGGACAACATTCTGCATGTCGCTAGGGTGCCGTTGCTCACGGTGTTCGGGCTGGAAGAGGGGCAAGAACTGGTGATTGGCTCATCCTCTGCCACGTCATTCTCCGATCGGCAAAGGCAGGGCCTGGAATACGTCGAGCATACAGGTTCCTCCATCGGTGCTGGCAAAGAGTCGCTGGCAGAGCTGGTGGAGCAAATGCGACAGGCAGGTGCGAAGCTGCTGCGCACCGAAAATACTTCTACCAAGTCGGTAGACCAGACCTCTGAAGAGAAAATGCAGGAGCAGTCACCGCTCTACACCATGGCGACAAGCCTGGAAGATGCGATCGACAATATCCTGCAAATCATGGCTGAGTACATCGGTGAAGCGGAAGGCGGCAACGTTGACGTGCGCACCGAGCTTGATGTCGAGTCGAAAGAGTTTAATCCACCAGCGGCGATGGCCATTCAGTCGCTGCGTCAGGGCGGTGACCTTCGCCGTATCGATGCAATCAAAGCCCTGCAAAAACTCAACCTGATTGATGCCGACGCGGATCCCGATGTGGTTCTGAGCGAGTTGCTTGCTGAGTCAGCATCTCTGACTGAACCGCCACCGGGCGAGGTGTGATATGGCTCGTTCGGTAAACGACAGGTTGCAGGACGAGACCATAGCTCACGGACTTTACGTGACGCGCTACGGGACGGGCGTAGCCCGACGAATGGTGGCACTGCTTAACAGGATGGATGCTGATCTGGCTGCCCGGCTGCTTGTTCTGCTGGAGGGTAAGCGCGCTGACACCTACAGCGCGCGCCGCCTTGCATCGCTACTGGCTGGTGTGCGGGAGCTAAACCAGCAGGCCTACGAACCGGTCAATGCTGCTCTGATGCGCGAACTGACTCGTTACGCTGATTATGAGACCGGGTATCAGTTTGACCTGTTCAGCAGCCTCATTCCCGGCCAGGTGCTTAAGCACGTCCCGCTGCAAAGCATTGCTCCAGAGCAGGTCTACGCCTCTGCGGTGGCGCAACCTTTTCAGGGGAGATTGCTGAAAGAGTGGGGCAAGAAACTCGAATCGGATCGGCTGGAAAAAATTACCAGTGCCGTGCGCACCGGATTTCTTCAGGGTGAAACCGTCGAGCAGATTGTGAAGCGGGTCGCCGGCACGCCGCAACTCCACCGCCAGGACGGGGTTATAAATGTTTCACGTCGTGACCTTGCAGTAGTAACCCGCACGGCGGTGAACCATGTGGCCGCTACAGCGCGCCAGGAATTTGCACTGGCCAACAGCGATATCGTAAAGGCCAAGCAGTGGTCTTCGACGCTGGACACCCATACCAGCCAGTGGTGCATCATACGAGATCGCAAACTCTATTCGCTCGATGGTAAGCCGCTGGGCCATGCAATCCCATATCTGCGCGGGCCCGGCAAAATTCATTTCTGCTGTCGCTCATGCGAAATTCTGATCACTAAATCGTGGGAGGAATTGCAGATAGCATCTGGCGAACTGAGCAGCGCCACACGCGCTTCGATGGATGGACAGGTGCCATCGCATACCAGCTATGCCGAATGGCTCGTCAGGCAACCGTACGCACGGCAGGAGCAGGTGCTGGGCGTTACTCGCGCGCGGATGCTGCGTGACGGCAAAATCACCGTGCCTGAGATGTTCAATGATGCCGGGGAGTTTCTGAACCTGGACGAACTGCGCCGCGTGGATGCGTCGGCGTTTGAGGAATAGGGTATGCGTAACGAAGATTTTCACTACGTTGGAGATGGTCGTGGAAGGCGAAGGGTGTTCGTTAATGGCAATGAGATAAAGAGCTGTGTATGGGCTGATGTCAAACGTGGTATCGCCTGTATTCATCCACACCCGTTACGGATCCACAAGCGAAAGCGGGGTGAAATTTACTCCCGCAAGCTGCGCGGTTACATAACCATCGAATTTATCTAACAGGCTGCCTCCGGGCAGCTTTTTTTATGCCTGCCGCTGAGCGGATGCGACGCGGTGCCCGGGTCGGATGACCCATTACGTATGGCCGGAAGGCTGGAGCAAAAATAATGAAACTGAAACTTGATGCTAACGGAAATGTGGTCGTTGAAAACGGTATGCCTGTGTACGTCCATGATGACGGCAAAGAGATCCCGTTTGATGCGGTCGCAGCGATGACCAAAATCACCTCCCTGAATGGTGAGGCGAAAACTCACCGTGAAGCGAAGGAAGCGGCGGAAGCCAATCTCGCGAAATTCTCTGGCATCACCGACCCGGCCAAGGCGCTCGAAGCCCTGGAAATGATGACCAAAATCGACCAGAAAAAACTGATCGATGCTGGTGCCGTTGACCAGGTAAAGGCGGAGATCACCAAAGTTTTCCAACAGCAACTCGAAGAGGCGAACAGCAAGACCCAGCAACTGGAAACTCAACTCTACGACGAGATGATCGGCGGCCGCTTCGGTGGCTCCAAATTCATCTCGGAGAAGATGGCGATCCCCAGTGAGTTCGTGCGTTCGTACTTCGGGCAGAACTTCAAAATCGAAGACGGCAAGGTTGTGGCCTACGACGGCCAGGGCAATAAGGTGTTCTCCCGCACCAAGCCCGGCGAGCTGGCCAGCTTCGATGAAGCGCTGGAATCTCTGGTCGAGTCGCACCCGCAGAAAGACTACATCCTCAAATCGTCCGGCAACAGCGGCGGTGGTTCTCACCAGTCGCAGCATCAGGCCGGGCAGAAAACCATGAAACGCGCTGCTTTTGACGCCCTGCCACCAGCTGAACAACAGGCTGCGATTGGCGGCGGCACGAGCATCGTTGATTAATCGAAA
>NZ_JBLVXX010000148.1:0-760 GCF_048283985.1 Enterobacter cloacae complex sp. 6730903
CAATGCCGCCTGGCTATCGAGTCGCAGGAGATTGACCTCACGCCGTCGGTCTCCGGTGGCGGCGCGGTCATAGCTGAGAGCGTACAGGGGGCCGTCTCTGTGCAGTACGAGCCGGGAACGAATAAGGCCACTCCTTCATTCCCCTGGTTCTATTCATCGCTGCGTGGGCTTGTGGTGGGCGGCAACCAGGTCCGGATCGAAAGGGGGTAGCATGGCAATCGACTATCGCCGGATGCGCGCCACGGCAACGCGGCTGCTGACGGAGAACGGCAAAGCCTACCAACTGACTCGCGGCGGAACCATCACCCGCGATCAGTACGGGAAAGAGGTTATCACCGAGCCTATTACAGCGACCGTTACCGGCGTTATCACCGAATACTCCACGCGTGAAATCGACGGTTCACTAATTGCTACGGGCGATAAGAAACTGGCGGCCACGTTTGAAACGGAAGTGCGCATTGGCGACCTCATTGATATCGACGGCAAAAAGTGGCGCGTGGTTCAGCCGAATCCGGTTAAGCCCGCAGATGTGCTGATCTCCTACAACATCCAGCTGAGGACCTGATTATGACCAGTTCTGCAAATCAGCCGTTCCTGGCTGCCATTCAGTTATTCGTAGATGGTTCAAAGCAGGAGATTGAGGAGGCGGTACGCCGGACGGGTATCAAAATCCTCGGGCGGTTGGTGGACATGTCACCTGTCGGGCAGCCAGAAATCTGGCAGGTAAACCAGACGGCATCAGCCTATAACACCGCGGTGC
>NZ_JBLVXX010000149.1:0-745 GCF_048283985.1 Enterobacter cloacae complex sp. 6730903
TGCGTTACGAGGTTGGTGTGGCGTGGGGTGTGGCCTCCGTTCAGCCTGAACATTCCACCATCATCATGGGTTAACCCAGGGGGCTTCGGCCCCTTTGTTTTTCAGGAGGCCCAATGGCCGGATTAACCAGAGAACAGCGCGCTCAGCGTGACGCGGAAAAGCTTGCAGCTCAGCAGGCTGCTGATAATAACCCTGCCCAGCAGGAACAGCAGCAGGAACAGCAGCAGGAACAGCAGCAGGAACAGCCAGGTATTGAGCTGGTGGTCATGGTGCGTGATATCCCAGAGTTCCCCGGCGGTCCGCTGCGCGCTGATGTTCACCCTGATGAAGTGGATAACTGGCTGGCGCTGGACTGGCGTCTGGAGGAATAACCATGCTGGTTGCCGATCCCCATTCGCCGGACTTTAACAGCTACGCCAGCGTGTCCGACCTGCGGGTCTTTGCCGCCGCGCGCGGATACACCATACCTGCCGAAGATGGCGAATGCAGCCAGATGCTGATGCAGGCGATGGACTTTCTGGAAGGAAGGTCCTGGCGTGGTCAGCGCTCCAGCGCATCTCAGCCTCTATCCTGGCCGCGCTCCGGCGTACGCTTCGATGGTGTGGACCTGCCGGATGATGCTATTCCACAGCGCCTGATTGATGCTCAATGCCGCCTGGCTATCGAGTCGCAGGAGATTGACCTCACGCCGTCGGTCTCCGGTGGCGGCGCGGTCATAGCTGAGAGCGTACAGGGGGCCGTCTCT
>NZ_JBLVXX010000150.1:0-699 GCF_048283985.1 Enterobacter cloacae complex sp. 6730903
GTGATATAGAAAGAAAATTCAATGAAACTTTGTCTAACGATAGAAATGGAAAGTTTAAAGAAATAAATGATATTTTCTATAAAGAGATGGATAAGGGAATTAATTTAAGCAGATTTAAAATATATATTACTCAGCTATTATCAACTGTAGAATTAAAAGAAGAAAAAAGCGAAGAGATAGCTGAACTCATTAAGATGAGAAAAAACATCGGATCAATCATCACAACGAACTATGATTTATTGATTGAGCAACTCTTTGAATTTGAACCACTAATAGGCAATAGCATACTTTTAAGTAATCCTTATGGTTCTGTCTATAAAATACATGGTTGTGTGTCAGCCCCTTACGAACTAACGATTACAGAACAAGATTATGACTATTTCGATAACAAATATGAACTAATTAGAGCACAATTACTCTCACTATTTATTCATAATCCTGTTATCTTTATTGGATACAGCATTAGTGACAGAAACATACAGCAAATTCTAAAGACCATTTTTTCCTATGTACCTACTAACTCAGATATAGCAAATAAAATTAGAAGTAATTTTTTGCTTGTGGAATATGAAAAAGATTCAAGATCTACTGCCATATCTGAACACGATATATACATAGGGAATGCTACCACTATATGAATAAATAAAATCAAAACCGACGATTACTCTTCTATATATAAAAGTTTATCAGACTTAATAT
>NZ_JBLVXX010000151.1:0-670 GCF_048283985.1 Enterobacter cloacae complex sp. 6730903
CATACAGCCTGGCGACGGGTCGCATTCGACAAACCCTTCCCGCTCCCAGTTGTCGAAATACAGGTTGTCCGGGTACTGGCTTTCCCACCATGGGTAATCGACGCGGAAATCGTTAAGCTTCACGCCTTGGGTGGCATGCCAATCCATTACCAGTCCCCAGCAGTCATTTGAGCCCAGGATAAACGGACGCCCAATAAGCGGCACCGCCTCCGGCATTATCTCGGCGTATTCATCGCTGTCCGGAGCGTAAATACCCCAGACCACGCCGGAGTTGTTGCACTGCTGGCGGTCCAGATCTGACGGAATAGGCCGGGCACCGTCGCCAGTGTGGGAGTGGATGACGCGCACAATCGTCCCGATATCTTCGGCGTTCGCCCAATGCTCGCCATCGATGCGGAAATGCTCTGTTGGATTCTCGTGAGTGTTTGGTACAGGAATATAGCGCTGGCGACGGCCAGACTGAATAACGAATCCGCAGCTCTCGCGCGGGGATTCCTCCAGCGCATGAGCACGGATAGCTGCCAATATGGTTTTATTCATTGCTATGTCCGGTTATCGGGTGAAGAGAACAGTTGCCGGAAAGCCGCCAAAGTCGAGAATTGCTGCGTTAGGATCTGCCAGGCCGGCGCCAAATCGTTTACGGCAGTCACTGAAGCAACCACCACATACA
>NZ_JBLVXX010000152.1:0-670 GCF_048283985.1 Enterobacter cloacae complex sp. 6730903
TGTATGTGGTGGTTGCTTCAGTGACTGCCGTAAACGATTTGGCGCCGGCCTGGCAGATCCTAACGCAGCAATTCTCGACTTTGGCGGCTTTCCGGCAACCGTTCTCTTCACCCGATAATCGGACATAGCAATGAATAAAACCATATTTGCAGCTATCCGTGCTCATGCGCTGGAGGAATCCCCGCGCGAGAGCTGCGGATTCGTTATTCAGTCTGGCCGGCGCCAGCGCTATATTCCTGTGCCAAACACCCACGAAAATCCAACAGAGCATTTCCGCATCGATGGCGAGCATTGGGCGAACGCCGAAGATATCGGGACGATTGTGCGCGTCATCCATTCCCATCCTGGCGATGGAGCAAGGCCGATTCCATCCGATCTGGACCGCCAGCAATGCAACAACTCCGGTGTGGTCTGGGGTATTTACGCGCCGGATAGCGACGAATACGCTGAGATAATGCCGGAGGCGGTACCCCTTATCGGGCGTCCGTTTATCTTGGGCTCAAATGACTGCTGGGGACTGGTAATGGATTGGCATGCCACCCAAGGCGTGAAGCTTAACGATTTCCGCGTTGATTACCCATGGTGGGAAAGCCAGTACCCGGACAACCTGTATTTCGACAACTGGGAGCGGGAAGGGTTTGTCGAATGCGACCCGTCGCCAGGCTGTATG
>NZ_JBLVXX010000153.1:0-634 GCF_048283985.1 Enterobacter cloacae complex sp. 6730903
GAATAAAGAAAGGGTTGGATGATAATAATAAAGAGTTCTTATCAAATTACATATCAGAGCAAATGAATGATAATTTAAGTATCGAATTATCTTCTTTCCTTAATAAAAAGCCTGTATTATCCTTTTCCTTCGGTGATATAACATTTCCTTTCAGAGAGCCCGATAAATTATTTGAAAATAATGCACTTATAGATTCCATTGCAAAAGCAGAATCTTTAACTCTTGATCGCCTTTTAAAATTAACGCAATTTTTTCAACTACAAGACCGAGGTTACTGGATAACAACATTTATGTTCAAACCAGCAGAAAATACAGAAATTATTTTCGACGGCAATGAAAGAATTAAAGGGAATGAAGTGCTTCAAAAAGTCTGGCTTCGAGCTCAAAAAAAAGCAGGAGCAATGACACTAACTGCCACTATGAGAAAAAAAGACGGCGAAATATTTGAGTCTCCTGTATTAAGCATTCGCAATTGTGACCAATGTCATTTTTTCGTTGACTATGACAAAGATCAACTAAGAAATTACACTTGGGTTCCTGACTATGATTACTTTAATTACTGAGAACGCAAGGTATAGAATGTAAAAAATCATCAAAATGCAAGTTTTTTATAAAAATAAATGGCCTGTAAAAA
>NZ_JBLVXX010000154.1:0-630 GCF_048283985.1 Enterobacter cloacae complex sp. 6730903
GTTTTGGTTTTCAAGATCTTCTAAAGAATTATAAGAGCTAGACTGGTAATGAGGAGTTTTATAGTTACCAGCATTACGATATAACCCTTCTGCCCGTAAAGCTACATGTGGGCTTAAGCCAACTGTTACACCTGCTGTGGTCAACTTCTCATTACTGCCAGTATTAAAACGTAATGTAGTATTACCCTCTAATCCGTCTTGAGGCATTTGGGTTGGAATTTTATAGTCAATGACATTGACTACCCCTGCCGCACTATTTGAACTATACAAAAGGGTACTTGCACCACGTATAATTTCAATAGACTTAGCTAAACTTGGTTCAACTGTGACAGCGTGATCTGGGGACATATTAGACATATCCAACACGTCAGCATTATTCTGTAAAACTTTAATACGTTTTCCTTCCTGCCCACGAATAATAGGAGTAGATGCTCCACCTCCATATTGATTAGAATGAATTCCTAATTCCGTACCCAAGGCATCCCCTAGAGTTGTCGAACGCTGTTTAAGTTTACTAGTATCAATAAACTGATTACTAACATTTAGACTTTTGCCTAACAGCTCAGACCCTAACTCATCAGATTGTGCAGTTAATACTATTGTATTTAAGGTAGTAACAGGCCCTTCAGC
>NZ_JBLVXX010000155.1:0-628 GCF_048283985.1 Enterobacter cloacae complex sp. 6730903
TTTTCTGGGCTGGCTGACCACACGTATTGGTCTGAAACCGCTACGGGAAATGACCAGTCTGGCTTCCTCCATGACCGTACACAGCCTGGATCAGCGTCTTAATCCCGATTTGGCTCCGCCGGAAATTTCTGAGACCATGCAGGAGTTCAATAACATGTTCGATCGCCTGGAGGGGTCATTCCGGAAACTGTCAGATTTCTCGTCTGACATCGCGCATGAGCTGCGCACAGCGGTCAGTAATCTGATGATGCAGACGCAGTTTGCACTGGCTAAGGAAAGGGATGTTTCGCATTACCGCGAAATCTTATTCGCTTACCTGGAAGAACTGAAAAGGTTGTCACGAATGACCAGTGATATGCTTTTTCTGGCACGTTCAGAGCATGGTCTGCTGCAGCTGGATAAACATGATGTGGATCTGGCCGCCGAACTGAATGAATTACGTGAGCTGTTCGAGCCTCTGGCAGACGAAACAGGAAAGACAATCACCGTTGAAGGAGAGGGCGTTGTTGCCGGAGACAGCGATATGCTGCGACGTGCTTTCAGTAACCTGCTTTCCAATGCAATCAAGTATTCTCCCGATAACACCTGTACAGCGATACACCTTGAGCGTGACAGTGACTGTGTGAAC
>NZ_JBLVXX010000156.1:0-600 GCF_048283985.1 Enterobacter cloacae complex sp. 6730903
GTATATACGGGGTGTTGTCATGAAAACTTGTTGTCTTGCTTTTATGAATTTTTCAGTAGTAATATCAACTTGCACTAAAGTCCTGTGCGAAAGACCTAGTAAACCGTACAGGCATAAAAATGGGCTGACAGTGCTGGAACACTTCAACCCAGTGATCAACATAATTAAGGTATGTCGATGAATATATTTTATGGGGAAAATCCGTCCTCAGCAAGCTCAAAGAGCCTCGAAAATAGCCAGTCCCTTGGTATAAAGACGAAATCTCATGTAATGCTTACGCCACAAGGCTTCCAGCGAGTGCATGATTATCTATTACAAGACCAATCTAGAAAACTCCTTCCTAAGGAACGTGTATCTAAATGTAGACGTCTCCGGATAGACAAAACTAAGACTAGAACTGTGATGTATAACGAGCATCGAGAGAAGGCTCATTATGGCAATGTTCAAATCTGTGGTTCTATTTGGTCATGTCCTGTTTGTGCCAAGCAAATCACACAGAAAAGACGTAATGAATTAGGTAAGGGCATAGAGTCGTGGAAAACGGCTCATAATGGCTCTGTATATATGCCTAAGCACCCATTTTGCCATTCACCAGACCAA
>NZ_JBLVXX010000157.1:0-579 GCF_048283985.1 Enterobacter cloacae complex sp. 6730903
CAATGTTTTCCATGATAGTTCTCCGAATGAAAGCCTATCCTCAGCATAGTACCGGGAAGGAGGGAGTGACCATCTCATTAAAAATCGTACGCTAAGACCGGTTTGGCTAGCCGGGTAGTAGGAGTCCCATTAGTCACGCCTGCCGGGCTGCGGCTTGGTCTGGTTGAGAACTCGGTTCTTTGTGGCGATGATCCACGAAGTTGCACCCATCGACGCTGTGCTCACAGGCAACAATCTCCAGTTGCAGCGTCGTATGGAAGATGCTGAATCGGTCAGCCAGCAACAACTTGAGGGTTTTGAGCAACTCGTCGGGCCCTATTTCCGGCGCATACACGATATGAGCGGTCATGCTGACCTTGCCGCTCGTGAGCGCCCATACGTGCAAGTCATGCAGCCCTGTCACGCCTGGCACGGCCTGAACAGATGCCATCAAGGCTCCCATGTCAATGCCGTCTGGGACTCCCTCCAGCAAGACATTCAGGGGTCGGTTCCGGCTGAGGGCGAAATGACACCCTAAGCGTTAGCTCTGTGTCGTTGCACGATGTCAGCGACGGTATTCTTGCTGATACCGAGCTCGCG
>NZ_JBLVXX010000015.1:0-100489 GCF_048283985.1 Enterobacter cloacae complex sp. 6730903
TTCGATGTGTTTGCGGGAAAAAAATCGGCCCAGATCCGCGAAATTTTAATCAGCGAGTCAGCTTGGGAAGAAATGACCTGCTTATTCGCACCTTCCCTAAGGGAAGTGGTATTTACACCAATATCTACGGCGCGGCTTCGTCAACGTTCGAACTCCTTAATGCTGCACCTGCGGAAGTTTATAGCTGGAGCTTCGAAAGTGAGCGCGGAAACACGATCAACGTGATCTCGGAAAACTCAGCACTGCCAGTTAACCACGGCCTGAACTTCTCCGTTCACATTAAAGCCTCAGAATAACGAGCGATAGACGGTAGTTCTTCCCGTCTGGAAATAAAGAAGAACTTTAATCAGGGGCGTAGGGAACTGGAACACGCAAAGCAAATGCGCCAGCCCTTGCCCCTTTTTATTTCCAGAATAATGAGGAAAGATGAAATTGGAACTTATCCTAAAGAGTCGAGGCTTGCATTTACAACTAAATGATACAAATGCCGAGCAACTACTGAATTTAGCAGCCGTATCGAGAGCGCTTGATGTGAGCTATTCACATTTAAGACAACTTATTTTCAAGGGAATGAGTGTATCAGATGCACTTAATTATCTTGTGAACGAAAAGAAAGGGTGTGAATAATCATGCTTGAAATCCACACAAGTTCTATCAAGAACACGGTGAAATTTAGTGTTGATCGTAATTCAATGAAAGAAGCTATGGACGCTTTCGATCAAATTCAGAAGAAAGCCAAAGGCATTAAAGACCCTACGTTGAACATGAAAAGATTCAGCCAGGGGCTAAAATCTGCTGAAAGGGAACTCGATAAGCTGAATAAGAAAGCGTCAAAGCCTCGTAATAGCGATGAACGAGAAAAGGCAAGGGCAGCTAAGGCGCAAGCCCGTGTAGAGGCTCAGGCAGCGAAAGAGGCCGCAAGAAACGCACAGCGCCGTGAACGGGCTGAATTGAAGCTACTGGACACTGCCAGCAGCTTTAAAAGTATGCAGCACCTTACCAATGTTGAGCTTACACAGGCCGCGCTTGCAGCGTCACGGATCACTAAAGCCTATGCAGCAGGTACTATCTCTCTACAACGCCAGAACAGCGAGATTAAGCGCTTGCAGCAGAGCTACAGACGCATTAACGCAGAGCGTAGGGCAGCGGCAAAAGCGGGAGGGGCTAACGTTCTTGGTGGCGGTGGTAAGGCTACAGGGGCGATCTCTGGCTCTCTGATGGGCTTAGGCACTGGTGCGCTGGCTGGCGCTGGTATCGGGGCGGCGGCTTACGGTGCTTATTCATGGGGTAGAGATGCTGTAACAGCCCAGGAAGAGCGCAGCGAGATTGTGCAACGTGCCAGATTGGGCGGTGTGGATTACAACTTTCTGCAATCGTTAGGCCAGTTTGCACAAGCTAACGGGATTGATTCCGGTATCGGTACGCAGGGAGCCAGAAAAAACTTGGATGTTGCAAAAGATGTGTCCGAGAAACTCGCAGACGGTGCGCTGAATGCGAAACGTAATAAACAGGGTGAATGGACAGGAGCACCAACAGGCATTAACACTGCTTTGAACATGGGGTATACGCCTGAACAGCTTAAAGAATGGGCTAAAAATCCGTTTGGTTTTGTCTCTTCATACACCAACACAATGCAATCTAAAGGATTGAGTGAACAGGAAATTTTGCACAATCTCGAAGACCTCGGGGACGATCTCGGGCTTTACGCCAAAGCCTTTATGAACGGTGGTAAGGCACTCACTGATCAGGTGGACGTGCTCAAGCGTAATGGTCAGTGGTTGAACCAGGAGCAGCAGGATCAGCTTGTAGCCTACCGTAAGTTTAACCAGGAACTTAGCATTCTATCCGATAGCCAGAAGCTGGCATTCTTCGAAGGGTTTATGTCAGAGATTGACCCTGAAACCATGCGAGAGTTTAAGGAAGCTATGCAGGAGGCGTTACCTTTCTTCAAGGGAGCAGGGGCAGCAGCCGGTGATCTTGTATCCGGCTTGATTAAGCTAACCAACTGGATCACAGGTAAGCTGAATCTCCTGAACGGTGACAACACTACTAAAGAGGCGGTGAGCCAGCATTACGGCACAACGTCAGCACCTGCACAACCTGGGAGTAATCCAGTGGCTAACGCCTACGGAGCCAGCCAGCCTAAAGCAGACGGCACACATGAGCATAATGTATTCGACACAGTGCGCGAATGGTGGAACGGTACGAGCGGGGCGCAGGACGTTACCAGTTACGCGCAGAGCACCAACGGAGATTACTCTCCTGTTTCGATGTTGAAACAGAGTGCAGCAGCGCCAGTTAAGCCAGCCAGTGCGCCGATCATGCAGCCTGTAGTGTTGCAGAATCAGCTACCGGAAGGGCTTATCCATCTAACTATTTCTCCTGATCCGACATTTGGAAACATGCTTAATGCTACCGTTGATCAGCGTATCAGTGATAACAATCAGCGTATGGTGCTGGCTGTTTCATCTGGACAAGGGACGGGGGGCTAAATGGCAACACCTGGAAGTTTAACTATCGGGGGCAGCGATGCCTCCCGTATCAATTCAACCTCGAATAGTAATAATAGCAGTGCTACCCGCACCAAAGGTGAAAACGGATTCACCATCCTGGCATCTGTATATAATTCGTCCTCAGATAGCTACATTCAAAACTATCAAGCGATAGTTTTTGATGCTGTGACGGACACGGGAGTCCGTAGACAGGCTGATATTACCAGCTATCCCGTTGAGAGCGGGGCAGAGGTGAGCGATCACGTTCAGATTAAGAATAATACATTCAAGCTATCGGGGATTATTTCCGAAACTCCGGTGAGGCTGGAAAAGGATTTGTTATACAGCGCTGGTGTGAATGGCACTCGTATCAGTCAAGCTATCGAATACCTCGATAAGATGTTTGACAGTCGCCAGCCCATCACATTAGTGACAGAGCACAAAGTGTACGAGAATGTTATTCTCTCCGGCATTTCCTACGATTATAAATCTGAATACGCGATGCAATTCGATCTTGAATTTGAACAGATCAGACTTGTTAGCAAAGCTACAGTTAATGTTATCGCGACTAAAACGCAGGGAAATAAATCTGTAGGCGGTACGGTGAAACAGAAGGTAGTGAACAATGCACCTAAGAAAACCGAGGGTGATACGGTTACTACGGAGTTTAAGAAATAAGGGGCTTACGCCCCTTTTTTCGTTTCTGGAAAGATGATTTCTGGATAATCCACCATTTCCACATAGTCGGATAGCTCTTTCATGGAACACCCCGCGCTGTAGGTCTTGAATGCTTCTGTAGAAGCGGCTTGTGAAGAGTGCCCCGTGATATATCCGATCCGTTGTTCGGGTACTCCGGCACGGTCGAGACACGTGATAAAATGCCCCCTCAAACTGTGAAAGCACTGACGGTCTGTAGCCATAGGCACTACGCGACGCCGTAAGCGGGTGAATGCCTGGGAATAGAATGGTCCTTTCTTACCGTCTTTGCGTTCAATCTTGTTAGCCTGTGGTAACAGGTAATCTCCAGTGTTCAAACTCAGATAATAATCCACCATGCCGATCAGAAAAGCATGGATAGGAATGTGTCTAATCCCTGCCTTCGTCTTGGATTTGCTAATGTAGAATGTCCGTATCCCTTCCACCATAACGATCTCTTCTTTCTTCAAGCTGGCTATTTCGTCCAGCCTTGCACCAGAGAACAAACCGATCAGAATAACTGCTCGTAGCTCTTCGTCTGCTTCGTTGAGTAGTGTAGATAGCTGATGCCATTCAAACGGCTGATAGCTTTCAATTGTGCGCCGCGCTTCAAGGTTGTGACCATGAAACGGATTTAGGGGGGCTATAGCGTCATAGCGGCGTTTGGCGAACTCGTAGAGGCTACCTAACGATGTAAGCCAGTTTTGCACGGTCTGGGGCGCTACATCGCGTTTCTGCTGCTCTTCTATGAAGTCTGTAACTAATCGGCGTCCAATCTGATCCAGGCTGATATCAACTTTCCCAATACTCTGGAGAAACACCTCAACGGCTCGCGCCGATTTGCTCAGTGTGGAGAATGATCTCCGATCCTGGTAGGCAGTAGCGTATTCATCTCGTAAGAAGCACAGGTGAGGAATCGAACTGGCTCGCTCTTCAATCAATGGTTTATTCTTGTTCTTCCTGATTTGAGAGTGCAGGGAAGTGATCGCAAGCTGAATACGCTTATCCTCAGTATCAGGCTTGAACTGTTCTTTAAGGTTGTTCCACTCTACCAGCATGTGGTTACGGAAGTGACGCGCCTTGTAGATATCTCTTGTCCCTGTACTTTTCCGATACAGGCGCTTCCCGCCGAACATGTGACGCATATAAGACGGGATGTAGATTTGAAACTGCCATACACCGTCCGGTGAAAGATAAAGATACTCCTGGCCCTTGATTGTCATGAGACTGATCCTCTAAAATCTCGCAATCAAGTATCAATAATAGTTACTATGTTGATTCGATGATCGTCGCGTTGCGGAAATTATGAAACAGAGTTTCGATTCCCTTCGCCCGCTCCAGACTTCTCCCCTTGTGGCAAAACTTCGATAAATCTCGCTTTTCTTTCAACAAGTTACATAACATAAGTTGTCGTGATCGTTCTATCATTGAACGACAAAGTACCAACAAGAGGTACACTGTTAGTTTTCACGGATAGTTACTATGGAAATGAGAGTATAACTATTCGGCGGCGGCAGCTCCAACCTCACACCGCGATGATCCATCGTGACGGAAAAGCCTGATCCGAGCATCGATTCTCATAACCTTACAGTGAGGCGCATTTTTTGCCGATGCTCCCACATGCCACACGACGAGATGACGTTGTAGGGAATGAACAGGTTTTATGGTGGTGTTCGTACCTAAAAACGATATGTAGGCTCTGCCAGCGGTTCGGCCTCGCTCCTTCGGATACATGGCCATCCTGATAAACTTCACTGTCTGACATAACCCCTGATGAAGTCGCCTAACGGCTCCGCACGTTGTCTTACCACCAAAGGGCTTATTGGCCTCTATTGCCTTGATTTAAGTATGGTATCATGGGAAGAAAATCTTAAAAGAAGGGTGGTTTATGGGCTGGTCTTCGTTGGTTAGGATAACCATTGGCATATTTCTGTTAGCTGGATTATCGTCTTCTGCATACGCAAAGAACTGTAAGAAAGGGATTCCATGCGGTAATTCATGCATTGCGGTTGGAAAAACGTGCCGGATTGGATCAAGTTCCTCTTCTACGTTTAAAAATTATTCCTACTCTTACCCGTCATCTTCTTTTCATAGTTCAATCCCAAAAACTTCTTCACATTCCCCATCAGCTAAGGGTGACGGAAAAAACACGGCGTCAACTGCGAAAACTTATCTCTGTCAGTATGCTATTGCAGCGGTACAGAATGGGAGAATAGGCGCATTACGTGTGCTGGGTAAGGCTGAGGTAACGTTATATGTTGATACCTTCAAAGCAAACCGTCTGGACGGTACATACCTGCTCACGCCAAAGCTGAAAACTAAGGGGATATTGATGATGGCAGATGATAAAAGCAAAGTTTATGCTTATGATCCGTCGCTGAAGAACTTTGCAATTAGTGACCGCATCGCAAGAAGCACTGAACAATGGGATCGTTGTGAATTGGTGCAAAATAAATAAGCCAATACTGCTGATTAATTATGGTTACAGGTAATGTGGGGCTTGGCTTCTTTACGGTTGAATACCTCAATCAACTATTTTTTCCGATGAATCCTCTGTATGGAATGTTTTCGCATAGGGATAACGCTGAACGATGGTTACCCAGGTGAACAGGTTGATACGTGCAAAGTGTTTTTCCGTTCTGCGTCCGCTCCTCCACTGCTAAACAACGAATCACCCATGGTATAACACGCTAAGTTGCACATTTCCTGTACCCTGGATACCCTGAGATTAATCCTAATAACTCAAGGGTGAGTATGGCTACCGGGAAGAGAAAGAACCAAAAGGAATCACCTGAAGAAGAGTTAGATCGCTTGCTGAATGAGCTTGAACTCACAGAGGAGCAACGGGAGTTTATTGAATCCATGCGGGAGGATAAGGGGGATCCCTGTGAGGAGTAACGCTTGCCTTCAGCCGAACGAATACGAATGGCCGCATAACGGCATTGTAAGGATCTCTTCTCCTCACGAGGACTTTCCGTCTGCGTCGATGGCTCAGCGTACCGTGCCAGAAATTGTCCTGAAATGATGCGGTATTCAGACCGGATCGGACTACTATTCATTATGATTTATCAATGCATTATACCCTGACCATGTGCATGTAAAATCGCGGAGCCGGGAGAGTTGACGGCAATGTAAAAGAAATCATGAGGAAAGAAATATGGCTGCTACAAACGGTATGATTGATACTGATGACGCTGTAATTTTACTCATCGACCATCAGAGTGGCTTATTCAACACGGTACGTGATGTGCCTGTACCCGACCTTCGTAATTATGTGACAGCGATAGCCAAGGTTGCCACGCTTTTAAATATCCCGGTGATCACCACGGCCTCCGTTCCTGACGGTCCCAATGGCCCGCTCATCCCGGAAATTCACAAATATGCACCCCATGCCGTGTATGTTCCGCGCACCGGGCAGATTAATACCTGGGATAATCCGGCGTTTGTGAAGGAAGTAGAAAAGACGGGCAGAAAGACCCTGATTATTGCCGGCACGCTCACCAGCGTCTGCATGGCGTTCCCTGCGGTTAGCGCTGTCCAGGAAGGGTATAAGGTTTACTGTGTTGTGGATGCCTCGGGGAACTGGTCCAAAATCGCGACCGATACCACCATCGCGCGCGTGGCTCAGGCGGGGGCGATCCCTACCGATACGTTTGCCATTGTCGCTGAATTAATGAGAACCTGGAACCGCGCGGAAGGCTCTCGCTTCGCTGAGATCCTGGCAGAGCATGTCTGTCCGGAATATAAGTGCCTGATTGAAAGTTTCGGCAAAGCTCAGGAAATTGCCAGAACGGGCCCGGAAACCAATCTGGAGCATTATAAGTAAGGCCGGATAAACCTGAACAAAAGTTGCTGGATTTTATCGTCCTGTACCTGAGCGTATTACAGGTGCAGGACGTAGCGGCGCCTTATTCCGGACGTCGCTGAATTGTCAGAGATATTAAGAGAGGCTGAACCGCGCAAAATTTAAAATTAAACCCTCTTTCTTTTTACCCAGGCATTTCCCCCTGTTATATCTGTCGGCAAATTTTTTATTTACCGGACAGCAGATGAAAACACGACTCCTCCTGTGCGCGGGCTTATTTGCCGCCTCCAGTGCCCATGCCAGCGCCCTCTATTTTTATGAAGCCGGCACCGAAGATACCGCGCTTGCCGGAGCAGGGCAGGCGGCTCGTGCGCAGGACGCCTCGACAATCATGACCAACCCTGCTGGCATGACGCGCCTGCCGGATCATATGGTCACCGGTGGGTTACAGGTTATGGATGGCTCCATCGATAACCAGCTGGATAACGATGCCCATCAAAACCCCGGCGACGTGATGAAAACCATCCCGAATGCCAGCGCCTTTTATAGCCAGAAGGTGACCGATAATCTTTATGCCGGGGTCGGGCTTTACGGTAATTACGGCCTGGGGATCGATTACGGTAGCTGGGCGGGCGACAGGCTGATTAAAAAGAGTACCCTGGTCGCAATGACGCTCAGTCCGTCACTGGCATACAAGCTCAACGACCGCCTCTCAATAGGGGCGTCCGCCAACGTTAATTACGGTTATTTCTCGCTGACCCGCAACGTTAATGATAATGACTATCGGCAGCATGATGAGGACTGGGCCATGAGCTATCGGCTTGGGTTACTCATGCAACTGACCGACCAGATGCGAGCCGGTATTACATGGAACAGCGAGACGAACTATCGCTACTCTGTTGACGGCAAAGCTCGCATGCAGAATGGCGCCTACGACCTGCCGGTGTCGGCACAAATCAGCGCGCCGCAGCAAATCATGCTCAGTCTTGTGCATGATATTAACCCGCGGTGGTCGGTTATGGGCGATCTCGGCTGGCAGGACTGGAGCCAGTTCGGTGCGCCGCAAATCGTCGTTGGGGATAAGCAACTGAACAACGTCAGCCGCCTGAAGGATACGTGGCACGGTGCGGTGGGCGTGCAGTATCGTCCAGCACCTCAGTGGCGACTGAATGCCGGTGTGGCGTTCGACAGCTCGCCGTATGAAAGTCAGAGTGATGTGGCCTTGACCTTACCCACCGGCGATGAGTGGCGATTTGGCACGGGAGCCCAGTATCAGATCACCCCGGCCAGCAATATTGGTATTGCCGTGTCGTATCTTCATATGCAGTCGTCGCATGTGAAATCGCCGACGGCGTTTGCCGGAAGTTACGATCATCCTTATCTTTGGTTTGCCAGCGTCAACTACAGCTATCAGTTTTGATCGGCTAACCGCTTAAAATATATGGTCTATAATGGCAGATATTCAATGTCAGAAGGTTGTACCATGCATATTTTACCGCCTGTTCGACCCGAAAAATCCATCGAACGACTGACCGCTATCCTTGAGCCGATAGCGGAGAAAGTGCACGTTGTTCCGCGTAAGCGACTCACCTGGTTACGGAAGGGGAAACAGCAGATGTACCTCTTTCTGGAAGGGGAGTTGTCCCTGCTGCGGACTTCGGATGGACTGGTGGTAGTGACCGTTTACGAGCCGCATTTGTTTGGTATTGCAGAGATGATCCAGCCTACGCAGGGGCATTTTCTCCGTGCTGAAAGAGAGTCGACTATTTTACGTCTCGATGCGGACAAGGCGGCTGAGTTGTTTCGTGCCGAGGGCGTCTGGGAGGATGTCGCCGCGCTGCTTTCTTACCATACGGCCTATTTAATATTTCGTGATGCCCAGGTACTCCAGCAGCGTACCTATTCCGTTATTCGTAACCACCTTCAGGAAATGATTTTGCTCCCGGAAGAGACGCGTTTGCGTACCACGATTCTGGAATATATCCAGGATCGTACGCTGCTCTCTCGCAGCAGTATACTCAATGTATTATCCGCCCTTAAGCAGGGGGAATATATCGCCTTTAAGCGCGGTGGATATCTGCTTGAAGTCAGACATTTACCCGAATCATTCTAGCGGAAGTTTAAAATTAAACAGAAATGCAATTAACGCTGCCGTTAATTTTCTATATCGTTTGCTTTCTCAGATTTAACTTTATCAAGTAAACGGTATTTTTATGAAAAAGACAGTTATCGCATTGATTATGGCTAATGCATTTACCGCCACTTCCGCGTTCGCCGCCGCGGATGCGGGCACCTGGTATAGCGGGGCGAAATTCGGCTGGTCTCACTATTTTGATACCAATATGGGTTCAAAAGCGTTTGAGAACACGCATTCCGACCACTTCGATTTTGACCATGATAATGTCGGCGGGGGTGTTTATACGGGTTATCAGATTACCCCATGGCTTGCGGTAGAAGGCGGTTATGATTATTTAGGCAACATGCAGATTAAAGGTCAGCATGGCGCCGGGGCGCAAATGAAGACGCAGGGCCTGCAAATGTCTCTGAAGGCCAGTTATGCCCTGACCAATGACTGGGATATTTACGGCCGTGCCGGCGCAATGGGCTATCGCGCTGAATCCGATGTAAGTGGTCACAATCGTTTTGAAACCGGTGTGCGCCCGCTTGCAGCCGTGGGTACTGAATACGCTTTCAATAAAAACTGGGCGGGCCGCCTGGAGTATCAGTGGATAAGCAACGTGGGCAATGTTAACCAGATCGGCGTGAGTAGCGACCTGAGTTCCGTCACCGCAGGGCTTAGCTATCGCTTTGGTCAGTACGACTGATGCCCGTGATATGCCCATTAATAAAAAACCCGGCTGCTTATATTGCCGGGTTTTTTGTTTTCAGCTGGTGGATAACGGTTCAAGAATGATATGAATATTTTGCAGGCCCGTGACATTATTATCTTTCAGGTATTGCTGATTAACCATATCTAACTGTTCCAGTTTGGTCAGCGAGGCATAAACGCGTTGAACGGCACTGTCCGCAACAAAAATTTCTTTTGCGGTGGTGTCCTGAAGATACTGTGATTTTACGCTGCGCGTTAAGGTCTCGATCTGCTGTTTATTTTCCTGATAAAGAGACGCGATATGCGATATCTGTACCTGCGGCGGTTTTTCCCCCGGCAACACCAGTGGAATTTGCAGATGATTAATTTTTTCAACATTGTCTGGTTGGGGAGAACTACAGGCTGTTAATGTGCTGAGGGTTAATACAGCGAAAAAGAACGGCAGGCTCTTCATCGAATTACTCCGGGGAAATAACTGGACTCAGCATTATCCCTTAAGGACGCAGCGACGAAAGAATAAACTTATTTATTTATAAACGTTATTTTCATAGGTTAAAGATAAGCCTGGTGATAGCCTCCTTTCCCCCCATGTACCGCCAGCGTGAATATAACTCCTCGAGGAAGTATGAAATTTAAAACGCTCGTTAGTGCGATGGCCGTTGCTGGTCTGCTATTAGTCTCGTTGACCTCATTGCCTGTCCTGGCACAAAAGGAAGGGAAGGGAGCCACTGCCCATACGAAAGAGATGAATGATGCACTTTATGGTCAACTGCCCTTCTTTGATAAGACCGATTTCCGAAATGCGCACAAAGGCTTTATTGCCCCGCTGCCACCCGCGGTGATTAAAGGCGAAAAAGGCGCCGTTATCTGGAACCCCCGGAAATACGCTTTTATCAAAGAAGGGCAAAAAGCGCCGGATACCGTCAACCCGAGCCTGTGGCGTCAGGCGCAGCTGAATAATATTGGCGGTCTGTTTGAGGTCACGGAAGGCGTCTACCAGATCCGCAACCTCGATCTGTCGAATATGACGATTATAGAGGGCAAAGAGGGGATCACGGTTATCGATCCGCTGGTGTCTGCGGAAACGGCCAAAGCGGGCATGGATCTTTACGTTCAACATCGTGGCAAACGCCCGGTTATTGCCGTTATTTATACCCATAGTCATGTCGATCATTATGGCGGCGTGCGTGGCGTAGTCGATGAAGCGGGAGTGATAACCGGCAAAGTGAAAGTCTATGCTCCAGCAGGTTTTATGGAAGAGGCGGTATCGGAAAATATCATGGCCGGAAATGCCATGAGCCGCCGTGCCAGTTATATCTACGGAAACCTGTTAAAGGCCAATGTAAAAGGTCAGGTAGGGGCGGGTCTGGGGACGACCACCTCAGCCGGGACGGTCACGCTTATCGCGCCCACTCACGCCATTATCGAAGACGGGCAGAAAGAGATCATCGACGGTCTCACCTATGATTTTATGCTGGCGCCGGGGTCGGAAGCGCCGTCTGAAATGCTCTGGTATGTGGAAGAGAAAAAGCTGATTGAAGCAGCAGAGAACGTCACTCACACCCTGCACAATACTTACTCGCTGCGCGGGGCGAAAATACACGATCCGCTGGCATGGTCAAAATACATCAATAACGCCCTCGATCGTTGGGGGGATAAAGCGGAAATTATTATCGCGCAGCACCACTGGCCCACATGGGGTAATAAGAAAGTGGTGAAGTTGATGAAAAGCCAGCGTGATATCTACCGCTATATCAACGACCAGACGCTGAGGCTGGCGAATAAAGGGCTGACGAGGGATGAGATAGCCGCTAATTTCGCCCTGCCTTACGGGCTGGCAAAATCCTGGGCTGGCCGTGGCTATTACGGCTCAGTAAGCAACAATGTCAAAGCCACCTATGTCTACTATCTTGGCTGGTTCGACGGCAATCCGGCGACGCTCAATGAACTGCCTCCGGTCGAGGCAGCGAAAAAATATGTCGATTACATGGGCGGAGCCCGCGCGATCCTTGAAAAAGCCCAGGTTGATTATGCCCGGGGAAATTACCGCTGGGTGGCGCAGGTGATGAATAAAGTCGTTTTTGCCGATCCCAATAATAAGGCGGCGCGCGAACTGGAAGCGGACGCGTTTGAACAGCTGGGATACCAGGCTGAGTCAGGACCCTGGCGTAACGCCTACCTCACCGGTGCGCAGGCGTTGCGTAACGGCGTGAAGAGGATGCCGACGCCCAATACCGCCAGCCCGGATGCGGTCCGTGCCATGACGACTGAGATGATTTTTGACTACTTCGGCGTTCACCTTAACGGCGTCAGAGCCGCGAATGCCCGAGGGATTTTTAACGTTGATCTGGGCCGCGAGGGCGGCAGGTACAAGCTGGAGCTGGAGAATGGCGTGCTGAACCATAGCGCCAACGCTCAGGCAGAAGATCCGGATGCAACCATCACGCTCAGCCGCGAAACGCTGAATAAAATCATCCTCAAAGAGACCACGCTGAAAAAGGCGCAACAGGCAGGAGAGGTGACGATCGTCGGCAATGCCGCGAAGCTAAACGAAATGCTGCGCTGCATGGAGAGCTTCAGCTTCTGGTTTCCTGTCGTCACCCCTTAAACGTAAAAAAGGCTGCTTTCGCAGCCCTTTAGCATTCGCCTGCAACAATTTGCCGGGTGGCGGCTTCGCCTTACCCGGCCTACACTCTGCGCGCCCTGAGCGCTAGATGACGCCATCCCCGCCGTCTGAACACCACACCTGCCCGGAGGTGTATGAACATTCATCCGAGGCCAAGGTGACATACAGCGGTGCGATCTCCACGGGCTGTCCCGGGCGTCCCAGAGGGGTACTCTCGCCAAAGTGTTTCACTTTTTCCTGTGGCTGCCCACCGCTGGGCTGAAGCACGGTCCAGTAAGGTCCCGGCGCTACCGCATTCACGCGTATCCCTTTCGGTCCCAGCTGTTTCGCCAGCGCTTTGGTAAACACCGCGAGACAGGCTTTGGTCTGCGCATAGTCAAGCAGTACGGCGCTCGGTTTCACCGCCTGTACAGATGAGGTGTTAATGATGGAAGCGGGGGCTTTCATGTGGCGCAACGCTGCCTTTGTGATCCAGAAAGGCGCATAGACGTTGGTCTTAAAGGTCGCGTCAAAATCTTCCGTGGTCAGTTCTTCCAGCGACTCACGATACTGCTGGCGGCCTGCGTTATTCACCAGGATATCCAGCCCGCCCAGTTTTGAGACGGCCTGCTCCACCAGATTCTGACAAAAAGTTTCGTCCCGCACATCGCCCGGAAGCGCGACGGCGTTCCGTCCTTCCGCTTTAATCAGGGCGATGACTTCCGCTGCGTCTTCTTCCTCTTCCGGCAAATAGTTAATGGCGACGTCTGCCCCTTCGCGGGCATAGGCAATGGCTACCGCGCGTCCGATGCCGGAATCGCCCCCGGTAATTAGCGCCTTCTTACCGGCAAGACGACCATGCCCTTTGTAGCTCTTCTCGCCGTGGTCGGGTACGGGTTCCATCTCAGAGGCCAGGCCCGGTGGCGTCTGAGGCTGCTCCGGGAAAGGTGGCGTTGGGTAAGCGTTCGTACGTTGTTCATTATCACTCATAGCTAACTCCTTGTTAGGGGTGAGATTTGATGGATAGTTACAGCGTTAACGCTTCGCTGAATTATTTTTGCAAGTGGCTGACCCGCACTACGGGTGGGGATGATTTTTTATCGAGCGAGCCGCTAATACTGATCATGTTGTCAGGTTCCACGGTTCTGTCGTCAAATACGGCTTTCGGGATAATAACGTCGATTTTCCCGGTTTTATCCTGGAATACGTATTTATCGCCATTGCCGTCAATAAGATTGCCGCGCAGTGAAATAGAGGCGCCATCATGCATCTCTTTCGCCTGAGTAATGGTCATAATGCGCGCATCATCGGTACCACGATAACCGCTGTCCAGCGCATGCGGCGGTGGCGGCGCGTCACCCTTTTGTAACCCGCCGTTATTATCTGCCCATGCAGAAGGGATAATTAATATTAACAAGGCTGAAATCACTGATAATTTCATCTGATATCCTTCATTTTGGATGTCTTGACTTATTAAGTATTGTTGCTATTCCTTTATGTGGCAAATGTGATAAGTCTTAAAAGCATTTGCACAGAAAAATCAAAAATTTCGGCAATTAAGCGAAACGGTGACGACAGCCATGGAACCAAAAAATGAAAAAGTGCCTGGGATAAAAGAGAGTAACCGTTTACTGACGTTTGAGTACGCATTTCGCCAGGTGGGTTTTATTGTGCTGTTAGCTATTATCGTGGCAGCAATTGCCGGCCTGTTTTCCAGCGGCGCGGTCAGCGACGTGGAGAAAACAAACGAAGCAAAATCCCTGACCCTGAGCTATGAGCGCTTCGGTCGCCGCCAGACCGAATCGCGGATGGCACTGACGTTTCCGGTGACGTCTGAGGGGAAATATACCCTCAGCATGACCAGCGAAAGCAGCGACGCGTATGAGCCAGGCAGCGTCTGGCCACAGCCGGACAGTATGTACAGCCGGGGGAATACCCTGTTTCTCGTCTACGATCGTTTACAACAGACCGATAAATTTACCGTTTTGTTATTTATCACGCCGTCAAAAGCAGGGAAGTGGACAAACAGCATCCGCGTAAACAACGAGCCAGATATCCATTTCTGGCAGTTTATTTACCCCTAGGAGTCGAATATGGACATGGTTTTTCGTGCCCTGGCAATTTACCTGTTTCTGGTCATTGTGTTTAAAGTTGCCGGGCGACGCGCCCTGCTACAAATGACCAGTTTTGACCTTATTTTGCTCTTAATTATCAGTGAGGCGACACAACAGGCGCTGCTTGGCGAAGATTTTTCCGTCACCGGCGCGATGATTACAATAACAACGCTGGTGGTGGTTGATATTATTTTTGGCCTGCTGAAGAAATATTTTTCTACCGTTGAGAATATTCTTGATGGCACGCCGGTGATATTGGTGGAGAACGGTGTTCCCCTCGCCGATAAACTGAAAAAGGTCGATGTATCCTGTGATGATATATTGGTATCAGCCCGCCAGAATCACGGTATTACAGAATTGAAGGAGATTAAATACGCTATTCTTGAGCGTAATGGTCATATTTCTATTATTCCTGACGAAAATTAAGGGGCAATGCGATGAGCAATCTTATTCACGACAGCAACAGCACCATTAGCGAGCTGACGAAAAAGCTCGCCACTCAGCTTACGGACAGAGGTTTGCGGTTAACCACCGCAGAGTCCTGTACTGGCGGCAATCTCGCGGTTGCGCTTTGTGCCGAAGAGAACACGGCGGAATTTTATGATGTTGGCATGGTGGTGTTCAGCGATGCGGCGAAGGAGCGGATCCTCGGCGTGCGGCACGAAACCATTGAGCGCTTCACCGCCGTCAGTGAACAAACGGTGACCGAGATGGCCGCTAAAATTCGCGAAATTGCCGAGGCGGATATTGGCCTTGCCATCAGCGGCTATGCGGGACCGGAAGGCGGAGACGATGGCACCGCAGCCGGTACGGTCTGCTTCGGCTGGAATATTCGCGGGCAGACGGAAACCCGCACCGTGCTGTTTTCCGGTGAATGTCAGGATGTGGTGGATAAAGCGGTGCGTTATTCCCTGTCTGAACTGATCGAAATACTCTCCGGCTGGGATAACGTCTGAAACAAGGGGAAAGGCTATGGCTGTGATCGTTATTACCGGCGGTACGGCGGGCGTGGGGAAAGCCACGGCGCTGCACTTTGCCAAAGCGGGCTACGATGTGGGCATCATTGCCCGCGACGAGCAGAGCCTGCGCTCCACAGAAGAGGAGTTGCGCCGTTTCGGGATCAACGCTTGCGCCGTTCAGGCCGACGTGGCGGACAGCAAGGCGGTGACCGATGCTGCTAATGAGATTGAATACCGGCTTGGGGCCATCGATGTGTGGGTGAATAACGCCATGGGCGGGATGCTGGCGCCGTTTCGCACCATGTCGCCTGAGGAGTTTCGCCGCGTCACCGAGGTGACCTATCTGGGCTATGTTAACGGCACCCGCGCCGCGCTGGAGTTAATGACCCCACGCGATCGCGGAACGATTATTCAGGTTGGCTCCGCGCTGGCCTACCGCTCCATTCCCTTGCAGTCAGCCTACTGCGGGGCGAAAGCCGCGATCCGCGGATTTACCGATGCCGTGCGCACCGAACTGATGCATGAAAACAGCCGGGTGCAGATCGCAATGGTACAGATGCCGGGCCTCAATACGCCGCAGTTCGAGTGGGCGAGGAATAAATTTGCCTGGGCGATGCGCCCGGTTCCCCCCGTTTTTCAGCCGGAAGTGGCGGCCAGCGCTATTTTTAAGGTGGCGCAGAAACCGGTGCGGGAACTGTGGGTGGGCAGCAGCACCGTCCAGTCGATTGTCGGGCAATTTCTTTTCCCCGGCTTTCTGGACCGGCTGATGGTTAAAAAGGCCTGGGAAGGGCAGATGACCGATACGTTAAATGCGGATGACCGTCAGGACTATCTGGATCAGCCGGTTAACGACCTGCATAAAATCCACGGGCACTTCACCGACGAAGCAAAAGAGCGCGCCACCAGCGTCACCTCCGGCATGCCGGGGAAAGTGCTGCTCGGCTCCCTTGCCGTCACGGGCGCGATCGTGGCCCGTCTGCTGCTCTCGCGGAGACGATAATCAGCGCAGTGCGGTACGATCGGTCCAGAACCAGCGGTAGCCATAGCCGCTGAGGTTAAGGGCGACGGTTTTGCCGCACACCAGCGCGTCGTTGTAGCGTTTGTCCGCCAGGCAGGCGGTCCAGGTCGCATGCCGGATCCCTCTGGCGGTAAAATTAACGGGCTTATCGCTGAAGTTAACGAAGGTCAGAATGCTGCGCGTGTCGGTTTCGTAATAGATCCCCAGCACCGCATCGCTGTCGATATTAATAAGACGAAACGGCGCGACGCCGATCTCAGGGAACTCCGAGCGCGTATTGGCGATATCGATAATGCAGTGCAGGAGTGAGTTGCGGTGCAACAGCGAATCCGCCACGTTGATTTTTTGATAGCGGTACGGGCCATGGTCAATCATCGGGGCGATAAAGGTTTCCGGGGCGGCGTCTGAGAAACCGCCGCCTTGCGATCCGGCCCACTGCATCGGGGTGCGTACGGCGTAACGCTCCTCCAGATCCAAATCATCCCCCATGCCAATCTCATCCCCGTAGCGCATGACCGGTACGCCCGGCAGCGAAAACAAGACCGCATGGCAAAAGGCCAGCCGCTTTCGATCGCCATTAAGCATCGGCGCCAGACGGCGGCGGATGCCTCGCTGATACACACTCATCTCTTCGTCAGGGGCAAAGGCATCAATGACGGTCTGCTTCGCTTTTTTACCTATCCCTTCCAGATCCAGCTCATCGTGATTGCGCAGCCAGTTGGCGAAGCAGCAGGAGTCCGGCGGCACAATCATCTTCTTCACCGCGTTGCGCAGCGGTCGTGCGCTCTTCTCTGCCAGGCTGACGTAAAAGTACTTATTGAGCCAGAAATTCAGCACCAGGTTGAGCCGGTCGTTCTGACCAAAATAATCTTTGTAGGCCTCGACCTCCACGTCGACTTCGCCGAGCAGGATCGCGTCCGGGTTACGCTGCTCGATAAGACGGCGCAGATGCTCCAGGATCCACAGGCCGCGTTTTTCATCCCCACGTCCGGCCTGTTTTGTCAGGTGCGATGCCGCATCCAGGCGAAAGCCCGACACCCCGAGCTTTAGCCAGAAGATGATGATGTTTTCAACCTCCTTCAGCACCGCAGGGGAGGCGAGATTGAGATCCGGCTCGTGGTGATAAAACATATGCCGGTAGTATTGCCCCGCCTCGTCGTCCCATGTCCAGATGCTCTTCTCCACGCCGGGGAACATCGGCGGCGTATCGTCGTCGTCCGTGTCGGACCACAGATAATAGTCACGGTAGGGTGACTGGGGGTTGCGGCGGGCCTGTTGAAACCAGGGATGCGCATCCGAGGTATGCTGGATCAGCAGCTCAATAATGACCTGCATCCCCAGCTCCCGCGCCTGTTCAATAAAGGCGATGATATCGTTGAGCTTGCCGAAGCGGGGATCGACCTGCAAATGATCGCTCACGTCATAGCCTTCATCGAGAAAAGGCGTGAGGTAAAACGGAGTGATCCAGATAACCGTCGCGCCCATCCGGCGGATGTAGCGCAGCTTCGCGGCGATTCCGGCGATGTCGCCACAGCCATCGCCGTTAAGATCGTAGAACAGGGCGGTATCAATCTGGTAAATAATGGCGCGTGTATGCCAGCCTGCCATAGCAATCCTTAATGATAACCTTCGGTATCAGACACTTTGCCCCGGAAGACGTAGTAGCTCCAGGCCGTATAAACCAGGATCACCGGGATGATTAACAGCGTACCAATCAGCATAAACAGCTGGCTGGCAGGCGGCGCGGCGGCTTCCCACAGGGTGATGTGCGGCGGAATAATGTGTGGCCACAGGCTGATGCCCAGGCCGCTAAAGCCGAGGAAGATCAGGCCCAGTGTTAACAGGAACGGACGGGCATGGCTGTCGGGATTGCGCGTCAGCCGCCAGATCCACAGGCTGAATACCGCCACCAGAACCGGAACCGGCAGGAACCAGAAGAAGTTAGGCAGAGTAAACCAGCGCTCGGCGACAAACTGCCAGCCGAGCGGGGTCCAGATACTTACCACCGCAATAACGGCAATCAGCGCCAGCAAAACGTGGCGGGTCAGCTCGCGCATCCGGTTTTGCAGTGCGCCTTCGCTTTTCATGATCAGCCACGTGGTAGCCAGCAGGGTATAGGCGACAATTAAGCCCAGTCCGCAGAACAGGTTAAACGGGGTGAACCAGTCCAGCGAGGAGCCCACAAAGCGACGCCCTTCCACGTCAAAGCCGTTGATCATCGCGCCAACCACGATCCCCTGGCTGAAGGTTGCCAGCAGGGAACCGCCGGCAAAGGAGTAGTCCCAGAATTTGCGGTGGGAAGGAGTTGCCTTGAAGCGAAACTCAAACGCCACGCCGCGGAAAATAAGCCCGATCAGCATGGCCGTCAGCGGGATGGTCAGGGCATCGATGATTACCGCGTAGGCCAGCGGAAACGCGCCGAACAACCCTGCGCCGCCGAGGACCAGCCAGGTTTCATTTCCGTCCCAGACCGGGGCGACGCTGTTCACCATCACGTCGCGCTCTTTGGCATCGCCCACAAAGCTGAACAGCATGCCGATACCGAGATCGAAACCGTCCATGATGATGTACATCAGCGTGGCGAAGACAATAATGGCAAACCAGATGACCGGGATATCGACGCCCATCAGATCTTCTCCTCTTCCGGAACAGACTCGGCGGCGGACAGCGGACGGGCAGGGGTGCCCGACGTATTAGACGTTAGCGTGCCCACAGGCTGCGGACCTTTCTTAATCAACCGGGCGAGATACACATAACCCACGCCAAATACCGAACAGTAGACCACGATAAAGGCCAGCAGGCTGATGCTCATCTGCAACGTACTGTGCAGAGACACCGCATCTATCGTGCGCAGATAGCCGTAAACGACCCACGGCTGGCGGCCCACTTCGGTGGTGACCCATCCGGCGAGCAGCGCGAGCAGTCCGGCAGGCCCCATACAGAGGGCAAACCAGTGGAATGGCCGCGAGTGATAAAGCCGACGGCGATAGCGCAGCCAGACGCTCAGTACGCCAAGGGTAATCATCAGCAGCCCCATGCCGACCATAATGCGGAAGGACCAGAAGACGATGAGCGAGTTAGGGCGGTCCTCTTTCGGGAAATCCTTCAGCGCCGGGACCTGTTTATCCAGGCTGTGCGTCAGGATCAGGCTGCCGAGTGCGGGAATTTCAAGCCCGTATTTGGTGCGCTCCTCGTCCATATCCGGTACGCCAAACAGCAGCAGCGGGGTGGCCTCGCCGGGCGGGTTTTCCCAGTGGCCTTCAATCGCGGCGATTTTGGCAGGCTGGTGCTCGAGCGTATTCAGGCCGTGCATATCCCCGACCACGGCCTGAATGGGCGCGACCAGCAGCGCCATCCACATAGCCATGGAGAACATTGTGCGAACAGCGGGCGAATCGTTACCGCGCAGCAGATGCCATGCCCCGGACGCGCCCACAAACAAGGCGCTGCACAGGAAGGCGGCGATGGACATATGGATCAGACGGTAAGGGAAAGAGGGGTTAAAGATAATGGCCAGCCAGTCTTCGGGAATGACCTGACCGTTCTGAATACTGAAGCCCTGCGGGGTGTGCATCCAGCTGTTGGAGGCGAGGATCCAGAAGGTGGACATCAGCGTGCCCAGCGCCACCATGCAGGTGGCAAAGAAGTGCAGGCCAGGGCCGACCTTGTTCCAGCCGAACAACATCACGCCTAAGAAACCGGCTTCCAGGAAGAAGGCGGTTAACACTTCATAGGTGAGCAGAGGGCCGGTTATGCTGCCTGCGAACTGGGAAAAACCGCTCCAGTTAGTCCCAAACTGGTAAGCCATCACCAGACCGGAAACCACGCCCATACCAAAGTTAACGGCGAAAATTTTCAGCCAGAAATGGTATAGCGAGCGCCAGACATCATTTTTGGTGCGAAGCCACATGCCTTCGAGAACCACCAGATAGCTCGCAAGCCCAATGGTGATCGCCGGGAAGAGAATATGAAAAGAGACGGTAAAGGCGAACTGTATCCTGGCCAGATGAAACGCATCAAGCTCGAACATGCTCCGTACCTCTGGAACTGATAGCGCACAAGGCATTGCCAGACAGCCTCAGGCTGCCTGGCAAAACCGGTTACGGTTTTTTCTTACCTGCGCCAAGCTCGGCACCGGTAAGCGGATCGGCATTGGGGTCGGATTTCGTGCGTGCGCACATCGCTTTGAGCAGCGTTTCCTGCTCTGTAGTGAGCGTTACGCTTGCGCCGCCGTCACCGCCATCGACCGCTGGCTGAGGAGATTCCACGTAGTCGAAGTGCTTATCGCTGTTCCAGCTGCCGCGAACTTCTCCCCCCTCAGACATATTGTAGTACTTGTTGGTGTACTCTTCGATTGGCGGCAATTTACCCGGTGGGAAATTGTTACGGATCGACTGGAGTGCCTTCTCAAACGAGAGCTGGTGTGCTGCCTCACGCGTCATTAAAAACGCCAGCGCATCTTTAACACCCGGATCGTCCGTTACGTTAATAAGCCGTTCATAGATAATTTTGGCGCGCGCCTCGGCCGCTATGTTAGAGCGCAGATCCGCGGTAGGTTCGCCAATGGTATCCACATATGCCGCCGTCCACGGTACGCCCCCGGAATTGGTCAGTGGCGTACCGCCGCCGTAGAGCAGGGAGGTGATATGACTGTCGTTGCCGTTCTCGGTCATGGAGCGGTACAGTTCCGCTTCATTTTCAACGCCTTCCGCCAGTTCACCTTTCGCACCCTTATTCAGCATACCCACCAGGGTGCCGATAATTTCCAGGTGACTTAACTCCTCGGTCGCGATATCCATCAGCATATCTTTACGACCGGGATCGTCGTCGCTCAATCCTTGCGTAAAGTAACGACATGCCGCGGCAAGTTCGCCCTGTGGCCCGCCAAACTGCTCAAGCAGAAGATTGGCCAGGCCCGGATTCGGTTCGGCTACGCGTACCGTGTATTGCAGCTGTTTTACGTGTCGAAACATACATTCTCCCTCTTTCGTTATTTTTTAGCTTCAACGCCGTCCGCGTCGGAGCGCAGCAGGAACTGTTCCGTCGTCTGTGGAATATGCTGGAGCAGCCAGTCTGCCATCTGGCGCTCTTCTTCCAGAATGGACTCAATGGCAGGAATGGAGGCGGTATCGCCCGCTTGTTTGGCCGCAGCCAGCAGAGAGGTGTAGCAGGCAATTTCAAACTGCTCAAAAACGTAGCCGCTGATGGAGCCTTTAACAATTTCGTCGGAAGGGAACATGCCGCCAATGGACTGGCCGAGCGCCGCCATTTTGCTCATGGAATCTTTTATGACCGAACGGGAAATATCATTGCGGTCGAGAATTTCTTCCAGCACGGTAATTTGGTGTTTAGTTTCATTAACGTGTTGTTCAATTCGTGCACGTAAGTCGGGATAATTATCAATACGGCTGGCCATTGATTCCAGCATGGATTCGGCTTGCTTTTCCATCGCATGGGCATCGCGTAGCCAATCATGGTAGTGTTCTACATGATTCATAATTAACTCCTGTGATTTATTTTCTGGTTAATTTTTGGTGCTGATGCTCATCAAATTATTATTTATCCTTTCTGGGCTTTTTGATTAATATTGCCGACAGCCAGATCGGTTAATTTGAGATCGGTTTCTTTTTCTTCTTCCAGCGTTTCGGCAAGAAGTTTAACGGCTTTTTTATAGCCTAATTGTTCAGCCAGGGTGGCCAGGGTGCCGTAGCTGGCAATTTCGTAATGTTCAACTTTCTGTGCTGCGGCAATTAATGCAGCGTCACGCACTTCATTTTTCTCAGTGCTCTCAATAACTTCGTTGGCTTCTTCAATTAAGCCTTCCATCGCAACGCATTTCATGCGCTTCAGTTTAAGGCCGGATTCCTGCTCAATAATCTGATCGATACGTTCGATCTGTCCCTGCGTCTCTTCGAGGTGAGCCGTGAACGCGGCACTTAGCTTCTCGCTGGACGCGGCGCGGGCGAGTTTGCCTAGCGCACGGGTCAGCTGCTTCTCAGCGCTGTAGGTGTCGGATAACAGGTGAATAAATACATCTTCAACAGTTTTCATATTCATATTTTCGCTCCAGTGAAATAAAGGGAAGGTACTGCGAGCCGACGGGCTCGCAGCATGCTCTCGGTATATTTATAAGAGCTTTAAATAAGATCAGGAGTTATCAGATTTACGGCCTCCGCCGTGACTGTTCTGTCCCCCTTTCTTACCCGCTTCAGATGCGCGTTGCGGATCGTTTTTGAAATTACCGCCGCTGTGCTGGCCGCCTTTACGTCCAGCTTCTGATGCTTTTTCACGGTCTTCAGCGAAATTACCGGAACCACCACGATGTTGCTCTGCCATATATCAACCCTCATGTTGCGTTTATGTCAGGAGATACGATAAGTAATTCGTATCATTTGTCGTTCAGGAATTAACATTAGTCGTTATGTGAGAAGAGTCAAATTTCTTGTCTGGGTTGTTTTGCGGTAATTTTGCAGGGAGTGAAGAAATACCGCTTCGTTACGAAGTTTAAAAACGGACGGGAAATCCATCAGTTAGATGGAAATAAAACCGGAGGTTAGGATTGCGCTTAGCTAATAATCCTAATGTGAACGTGGCGGGAATTATTACAAGAATTGACACAGCGCAAAAATATATCTTCGCAACGGGTGTTCTTGTATTCGGAATAATCCTATGAACGTGACGAAGTCATGCGCTGAAAAGAGTGTGGCTAAACCTCGTTTTTGACGTGGTCAGGCGGATCCGGTGAGGGTATGCTTCTTTTGTCACCACAATAATTACAGAGGCAATGTCATGGATCAGGAGCTACTGGATGCGGGGTACCGGGCCTATACCGGTGAGAAAATCGATGTCTACTTCAACACCGGGATCTGCAAACACTCGGGCAACTGCGTGCGCGGCAGCGCGAAGCTGTTCGATCTGAAGCGTAAACCGTGGATCGCGCCGGATGAAGTAGATGCAGAAACGGTTGTGCGCGTAATTGATACCTGCCCGAGCGGTGCGCTGAAGTACCGCCAAAAATAAGCGAGGAACCATGGATATTCTTGAAGGCCATAACAAGTTTTACGTCAACGACGCCGAAGGCAATCAGGTAGCGGAGATCGTCTTTGTCCCGACCGGCGAGCATCTGAGCATCATCGAGCACACCGATGTGGATCCAAGCCTGAAAGGGCAGGGTGTGGGTAAACAGCTGGTGGCAAAGGTGGTAGAGAAGATGCGCGGTGAGAACCGTAAAATTATCCCGCTGTGTCCGTTTGCGAAGCATGAGTTTGATAATACGCGGGAGTATGACGATATTCGGGCGTAAAACAGATGCCCGGCATTGCGCCGGGCAGCACACTCAACCGACAAACATCACCGACACACACAGCACACCCACAATCAGCGTCAGCAGGTTACCGATGGAGCGGTACGGTTTTAACGACGGGATCAGGTACGTCGACAGCGTCGGCATGATGAACAAGATCATGGCGATAAGCGGACCGCTGATGGCGTAAATCATCGAGATGGCATTCGGGTTAATGCAGCAGACCGCAAAGGTAATCAGCGACACGCCGAGAATCGAAACCGCGCGGTTAAAGGCGCGACTTTTCTTCACACCCACCTGATTCAGCGACGATTTCACAATTTCCGTTGCCCCTTCAATCACGCCAAAATAGGTGCCGAGGAAAGATTTCGACATCGCAATAATCGCCACGATAATGCCTGAAATGCCCAGCCATGCCGGGGACGAAGGCATCATCGACAGCGCGGACAGGATCGTAACCCCTTCCTCTTTTGCCGCCACGATATACGACGGTGGAATCGAAAGCAGGCAGCTGAACACAAAGAACAGCACGCTGAGGCAGATGATCAGGTACGCCACTTTCATGATTTTTTTGCATTTACCCATCGCCTCTTCACCGTATTTCTCGCGACGGTCCACGGCGAAGGTCGAGATGATCGGAGTATGGCTAAAAGCGAAAACCATCACCGGGATCGAAATCCACACCTGGTGCAGCGTATGCTGGTCGAAGGCCATCTGGCTGGTCAGCAGCGACGGCTGCCAGCTGCCCGTCAGATACAGCGAGACAAACAGGAAATAGGCGATCAGCGGAAAGACAAGGAAACCCATCACCTTAATGGTGATATGCCGCCCCATCAGGAAGATCAGATTCAAAATCAGCACCACGCCAAAGCTCACCAGCATCCGCATGCCGGTATCCACCGTCATCCGTTTCGCCAGCTGTTCAGTGAGTGAGTTGGTTATCGCCACCGCGTAAATCAGAACCACCACAAAGAAGGCCACAAAATAGAGCGTGGTGATCAGGTTGCCGATCTTTTTGCCGTAGTAATGGGAAACGGCACCGGTGATCCCTTCGTTGCCTTTCGTCTTAGACGACAGAATAAATTGCGCCAGCGCTTTATGCGGCCAGTAGGTTAAGGGATACGCCACAAGGGCGGTGATCAGCAGGACAATCGCGCCAGCAGAGCCGAGCTGAATGGGCAAGAACAGGGTTCCTGCGCCCACGGCAGTGCCGTAGAGGGCGAAACTCCAGAGAGTCTCTTCTTTTGACCAAATTTTCGACATTAGAGCAACGTATCAACTATAAAACGAACAAAAAGGAGTGCAATTTACCATAATTATGCGTTGAGGTCTCCGTTGCTTCGCAGGGGGGTGGGCCGGAGCAGGTCTCCGGCCGGAAGGTTATTCGCTTGCCAGGGCGCGTCGTTGCTGACGGCGCTTGATGATTTTCTCCCGCAGGGTGTCGTACGCCCAGTTGTAGAGCATGGTGTACGGCAGGAAGAACAGGAAGAAACCAATTTCCAGAGTAAAAGCCTGGAGCAGCGTCACGCCCAGCACGGCGGCAACGATGGTTACGCCAATCACAATAAAGCCGCATTCAAAACCCAGCGCATGCAGGGCGCGCACTTTTGCCGTGCGCTTCACCCGCTGGACGGGCCAGAAACGGTCGAAGCCAAAGTTATAGATTATGTTCCAGAGCATTGCCGTGGTCGCCAGAATAATGGTGAGACCCCCCATTTCTACCACCGAGCGCTGCATTAGCCACGCGGCCGTCGGGGCGAGGATCGCCGTAGCAATGCCTTCAAAACAGACGGCATGGAAGATCCGCTCCGGCAATTTACGTTGGAGTGCATCCTGATGTTGCATATTTACCTCATATTGACGCCAGTATGGGCGTTGATGCGGCCTATTCTTATCGCTTAAGGTGATATATAAAAGATGGTATCCATCGATAAAGTAGATACATCATGCGTTATTCTCCCGAAGCACTGACCGCGTTTGTTGAAACTGTCGCCGCAGGTTCGTTTTCTGCTGCGGCACGACGGCTGCGTAAAAGCCAGTCCACCATCAGCACCTCCATCGCCAACCTTGAAGCTGACCTTGGCTTTGAGCTGTTCGATCGCTCGGCGCGTCACCCGGTATTAACCGCCCAGGGTGAACAGGTGCTGGGCTATGTCCAGTCGATACTCGCCGCCAGCGCGCGCCTGGATGAGCTGGCCGTATCGTTAACCGCGCAAACGGAGGCGCGTTTTACCTTTGTTCTCTCCGATACGCTTAACCCGGCCGTGCTGGAACAGATGATGAGCCAGTTCGACCAGCGTTTTCCGCACACGGAATTTGAGTGCCTGATTGGGGAAGAGGAGGACGTGATCGATCTGCTGCAAAAGGAGCGGGCGCAAATTGGCCTGACGGAAGCGCGCGACAACTACCCGACCGATATTGGCGCGACCCGTCTGCCCATGCAGACGCGGATGGCCATCTACGTTTCTGCCGGACATCCACTGGCAGGGCAACATGAGACGCAGGCGGACGAGCTGCATGGCTGGCGCGAGCTGCGGCTGAGTACCTATCTTGAACGGGAAGCGCCCCTTGCGCGCGGGCCGGTCTGGTCTGCGCCGAATTACCTGTTACTGCTGAGTATGGCGGTACAGGGCTTTGGCTGGTGCGCGTTACCCTGCGCGCTGGTCGACGAATTTGCCGCGTCGAAATCGCTGGTGCAGCTGAACGTGCCGGGCTGGCCGAGGTCGATTGCCATCGATCTGGTATGGAACAAACGAACCCCGCCCGGCGTCGCCGGAAGCTGGCTGCGCCAGTACTTGCAGGACGCACGATAATCCTGTGACTAAACTCACTAATTTTAAACATTTGCGTCAATTGTTGATAACAATCCTCTACTATCGTCATGTCATTTTGCACAGAGGTCGTGATGAAAGATGTCGTTATAGTGGGTGCGTTACGTACGGCTATCGGCTGTTTTCAGGGAGCGCTTGCGCGTCACTCTGCGGTTGATCTCGGCAGCGTGGTGGTAAGAGCGCTGGTGGAACGCAGCGGTGTTGCCGCACATGAAATTGATGAGGTGATCCTGGGCCAGGTACTGACCGCTGGCGCGGGACAAAACCCTGCGCGCCAGGCAGCGCTGAAGGGCGGACTGCCTAATACCGTTTCGGCAATTACCATCAACGACGTCTGTGGTTCAGGTTTGAAAGCGCTCCATCTTGCGACGCAGGCCATTCAGTGCGGTGAAGCGGACGTGGTCATTGCCGGCGGGCAGGAGAATATGAGCCGCGCCCCGCATGTCCTGACCGACAGCCGGACCGGCGCGCAGCTCGGGAACAGCCAGCTGCTTGACAGCCTGGTTCACGACGGGCTGTGGGACGCCTTCAACGACTACCATATGGGCGTAACGGCGGAAAACCTGGCGCGGGAATACGGTATCAGCCGCGAGCTTCAGGATGCGTATGCCCTCAGCTCACAGCAAAAAGCGCGTGCAGCGATCGACGCCGGGCGTTTTCGCGATGAAATTGTCCCGGTCAGTACCCAGCGTCAGAACGGCGAAGCGCTCATCGTCGATACCGACGAGCAGCCGCGCACCGATGCCAGCGCAGAAGGGCTGGCAAAACTCGATCCGGCCTTTGAAACGCTCGGTTCCGTAACGGCAGGCAACGCCTCATCCATTAACGACGGTGCGGCGGCGGTGATGATGATGAGTGAAAGCAAAGCCCAGGAGCTGGCGCTGCCGGTGCTGGCGCGGATCAAAGCGTTTGCCAGCGTGGGCGTTGATCCCGCGTTAATGGGGATCGCCCCGGTCTATGCCACGCGCCGCTGCCTGGAGCGGGCGGGCTGGGAGCTGAACGATGTGGATCTGATTGAGGTCAACGAAGCCTTTGCTGCACAGGCGATCTCGGTCGGGAAAATGCTGGAATGGGATCCGCTGCGGGTCAACGTCAACGGCGGTGCCATCGCGCTGGGCCATCCCATTGGCGCCTCCGGCTGCCGCATTCTGGTGTCGCTGGTCCATGAAATGAAAAAGCGTAACGCCCGAAAAGGGATCGCAACGCTCTGCATTGGCGGAGGGCAGGGGGTGGCCCTGGCGATCGAACGGTAGTTTCCTCTCTCTGTGTACAGAAACCTCCCGCGGGAGGTTTTTTTGTGTCCGCAGAATCCTTTTTTAACACTTATGCGTTCTTTCTGAAGCCCGCAATAATTATTGCGCGGTTAATTATTGGCTTTGTGAAGTGCTTAATGTGATCTCACGCCTGAAATTTACGGTTAATACCCTTTTTTTGTTGATGGGGTTCACGTCGATCTTTGCCAAAAAAAATGAAACAAATAATTTCGATCCTTGTCACTAAAATAACGGTGCATAAAAAATAAACTCAAGTTTCATAAAAACGAAACGTTATTTTAATTGAGGGTTTTTTCATGTTTAAGAAATCTCTGCTCCTTGCTTCCCTTATTAGTGCCTCTTTTGCGGCTAGCGCCGTTACCGTCGATCTGCGTCACGAATATATTGACAGCGGCTCGAATGCCGACCGTGTTGCCGTCTCGCACCGCTTTGATAATGGCTTTGGTTTTTCAGTCGAGGCGAAGTGGAAATCAGGCGGGGACAAGGCAGATCAGCCATTCGCGGATGTAGTGGGGAACGGTCACGAAGATCAGATTAGCTGGCGCTGGAAAGCGACAGACAATATCGCCCTGACCCCTGCGTTTACGATTGAAAGCACAGACAGTCGCACCATTTATAAACCGAATCTGCATGTGCAATATAGCTTCGACAATGGCTTCTACGTGGCTGCGCGTTACCGTTACGAATATACCCGCTACCCGTCAAGTTCAAATAAGGACGATGATAAAGTTAACCGTGGCGATGCGTGGGTCGGTTGGGTATTAGGTGACTGGCGTACCGAGCTGAACTATGTTTACGCGAAAAGTTCTGAAGGCGTGGCCCGAAATAACAATAAAGATTATTCCAACGAATATAACGCCAAGCTGGCCTACAAATGGGATAAAAACTGGGCGCCGTATGTGGAGGTGGGCAACGTGGGGGTTAAAGACACGGACGAACGCCAGACCCGTTTCCGTTTAGGCGTGGCGTACTCCTTCTGATGATTCAGTTCCTTCGCTAAAAACCGCCGGGTGGCGCTGACGCTTACCCGGCCTACACCTTCCTTCCACTTCGTCGCTTCGTATGCCGGATGGCGCTGACGCTTACCCGGCCTACACCTTTCCTCCACTTCGTCGTTTCGTATGTCGCATAATCACCCAAAAAAAAGCCCTCCGAATCGGAGGGCAAGGCCAGTTACAGAAACACTAACTCAAGTCAGGCATGCAACATTTCAGGTTGCTCGGGGAGTTTCGCGATATAGAGGGCCGGTTTGCCGTCTTTATCGGAACTGTACAGCACCGCTTTTTCGTCCGGCGTGAAGGACGGATGCGGGTGGGTTACCTGGCGGCTGTTCGCCACCGTAGCCCATGAGGTGTCATGACGGGCGATGCGGTAATAGACTTTCTTCGCCACGTCAAAGGCATACAGATAAGGATCGTTATCAATGGTGTAGCCGCCGGTGTCTTTCACATCGACAGGCGTACCGGAGCCGTCGCCAACCAGCATGCTGCCGTCAACGTTGCTCATCAGATGCGAACAGGCGGGCATGTTCATTACCGCTTCATTCACGCCGGTATCCGGGTTGAAGCGGGAGATGGTGCGCCCTTGCTGACCTTTCAGGTAAGAAACGTAGATCAGCGCGGACCCGTCCGGCACCCAAAATTCATGTGTACAGCTTTCACCTTCCGAGTGCGTTTTCACTTTCCGCACGTTGCTGCCATCTTCGTTGACCAGCCACATGCGGGCGTCGACCAGGTCGTGCGGCCCTTCATGACAGAAGGCCACGGTATTGTCATCGAACGGGCGATAAATCGGATGTCCCAGCCAGATCTTCTCGTCATGAATGGTGGTGCTTTCACCCGTTTTCAGATCAACGCGCAGCAGGCGGCAGTGCGGCCCTTTGTGGAAGAAGTCGTGGAAAATTTTCCAGTCGTTGAGTGGCGTCCAGTCGCGTCTGGCAATCTCAATACCCACCAGTTTGGTGCAGTCGCTGTTCGCGACCCAGGTGCCGTAGCCGACCCACTCTTCCGGAACGCGGTACACTTCGCGCTCTGCCAGCGTCTGTAAATCCACCTCCAGCAGGGTGCGATCGTTCTTCACATAATAGAGGGATTTATCGTCCGGAGAGAGGAAACCGCCAAAGGTGTTATCGCCCGCGCCTTCGGTCAACTGTACCGCTTCGGCGTTTTTCAGATCCAACAGGTAATAGTTCCAGTGACCGTCGAACTCCCCGGCGAACAGCAGGTGGCTGCCATCGTTAAAGAAGCACTTCTGGTAAAAGTAGTTGCGATGACAGGTTACTTCCGGTGGGGTCAGGCGGGTGACTTCCACGCCTGTATCCGGATCGCGGCTGACCTCGTAGTTCAGCTTGACCCGCATACCTTTAGCCATAATGCACTCCTTTGAACGCGTGATGTAGGTTGAAAACCGGGTGTTAAATTATCAAAACGTTGTTTCATTATGTGTGACTGACAGCGCAATTTCTCAGTTTCATTATCCAGATTGCGAGTCTTAAAGATTTATCGTGATCGAAACACCATTTCTGGCATAAACACGCAGAAAAAATGAAACGTTGTTTTAAATGTAATTGAAAACCCCGTGGTCAGGGGATAATATGTGTTCATCACGAAAACGGAACGTTGTTTCGTTAATTATCTTTGCCTTCGGGCACGATCAATTCTGGAGGTTTACGTGGACGTCAGACAAAGCATCCACAGTGCGCACGCTAAAACGCTGGATACTCAGGGGCTGCGCAGTGAGTTTTTAGTTGAGCAAGTGTTCGAAGCCGACAAGTACACCATGGTCTACAGCCATATTGACCGCATTATTGTGGGCGGGATTATGCCGGTGGCGAAAACCGTCTCCGTGGGCGGTGAAGTGGGCAAACAGCTGGGCGTGAGCTACTTCCTCGAACGCCGTGAACTGGGCGTGATTAACATCGGCGGGCCGGGCACCATTACCGTTGATGGCCAGTGCTACGAAATTGGTCACCGCGACGCGCTGTACGTCGGCAAAGGCGCGAAGGAGGTGGTGTTCGCCAGCATTGATGCCAGTAAACCGGCGAAGTTTTACTACAACTGCGCCCCGGCTCATACGACTTACCCAACCAAAAAAGTCACGCCAGCGGACGTTGCCCCGGTGACCCTTGGCGATAACCTCACCAGCAACCGTCGCACCATCAACAAATACTTTGTTCCGGATGTGCTGGAAACCTGCCAGCTCAGCATGGGGCTGACCGAGCTTGCGCCGGGCAACCTGTGGAACACCATGCCGTGCCATACCCACGAGCGCCGCATGGAGGTCTACTTCTATTTCAACATGGATGAAGACGCCTGCGTGTTCCACATGATGGGACAGCCGCAGGAGACGCGCCATATCGTTATGCACAACGAGCAGGCGGTCATTTCGCCGAGCTGGTCTATCCACTCTGGCGTGGGAACGAAAGCCTATACCTTTATCTGGGGTATGGTCGGTGAAAACCAGGTCTTCGATGACATGGACCACGTCGCTGTTAAGGATCTGCGCTAGTCGCAGGCAGTTAAGCATACATCTGCCTGTTGGTGACAGGCGCTGAACGATTAAGGAACAAACATGATTCTGGATGCATTTTCTCTGCAAGGTAAAGTGGCTGTGGTTTCCGGTTGTGACACCGGGCTGGGGCAGGGGATGGCGTTAGGTCTGGCGGAAGCGGGCTGCGACATCGTCGGGATTAACATCGTTGAGCCAACGGAAACCATCGAGCGCGTCACCGCGCTGGGTCGTCGTTTCCTGAGCCTGACCGCGGACCTGCGCAAAATCGATGCGATCCCTGAGCTGCTGGATCGCGCGGTGGCGGAGTTTGGGCATATCGATATTCTGGTCAACAACGCTGGCCTGATCCGTCGTGAAGACGCGATTAACTTCAGCGAAACGGACTGGGACGACGTGATGAACCTGAACATCAAGAGCGTGTTCTTTATGTCCCAGGCGGCTGCGAAGCACTTCATCGCCCAGGGGAAAGGTGGCAAGATCATCAATATTGCCTCCATGCTCTCTTTCCAGGGCGGCATCCGCGTGCCGTCTTACACCGCATCGAAGAGTGCCGTGATGGGCGTAACCCGTCTGCTGGCGAACGAGTGGGCGCAGCACAACATCAACGTCAACGCCATTGCGCCGGGCTACATGGCCACCAACAATACCCAGCAGCTGCGTGCGGATGAAGAGCGCAGCGCAGCTATCCTGGAGCGTATTCCAGCGGGTCGCTGGGGTCTGCCGAGCGATCTGATGGGCCCGGTTGTGTTCCTGGCGTCCCCGGCTTCGGATTACATTAACGGCTACACCGTTGCCGTTGACGGCGGCTGGCTGGCACGATAATTCAGCCCGAATAAAGAACCTCTGCCCTTGGGTAGAGGTTTTTTTTGCGCCAAAATTGGCTTTATCCATATCCTTAAAGATGAAAAATCCATACTGAAAAGGAATGAATGACAGGTATCACACATTTATTGCTTAAATATTAACTAATTAATAAAAAATAAGGTTAAACCACCCTGATTTGAAATTGTAATGTCCATCACAGATCGGTATGTCGTAGCGAAAAAAT
The DNA here is from genome assembly GCF_048283985.1 of Enterobacter cloacae complex sp. 6730903. Taxonomy (NCBI): domain Bacteria; kingdom Pseudomonadati; phylum Pseudomonadota; class Gammaproteobacteria; order Enterobacterales; family Enterobacteriaceae; genus Enterobacter; species Enterobacter cloacae complex sp. 6730903. The sequence goes on from NZ_JBLVXX010000015.1 coordinate 32,486, forward strand.
CCATATCTTCACCAGTTCCGGCCTGACACTTTCTTCCGGTATCTCGTAATTTCACTTAACGAATTTCGCTGTTGAGGCAGGAAACTATGACATCTATAAATGACTCTACCCTTATGCCCGCTGCGCTGCGCGATACCCGACGCATGAACCAGTTTGTTTCTGTTGCGGCCGCCGTAGCCGGTTTACTGTTTGGTCTGGATATCGGCGTTATCGCGGGCGCACTGCCCTTTATTACCGACCACTTTACGTTAAGCAACCGTCTGCAAGAGTGGGTGGTGAGCAGCATGATGCTGGGTGCGGCCATCGGCGCACTGTTTAACGGCTGGCTGTCGTTCCGTCTCGGGCGCAAATACAGCCTGATGGTCGGGGCGATCCTGTTTGTTGCCGGTTCCATTGGCTCGGCGTTTGCCACCAACGTTGAAGTGCTGCTGCTCTCCCGCGTGCTGCTGGGCGTGGCGGTGGGTATCGCGTCTTACACCGCGCCGCTTTACCTCTCCGAAATGGCGAGTGAAAACGTGCGCGGCAAGATGATCAGCATGTACCAGCTGATGGTGACGCTCGGTATCGTGCTGGCGTTCCTGTCGGATACGTACTTCAGCTACAGCGGCAACTGGCGGGCAATGCTTGGCGTGCTGGCGCTGCCTGCGGTGCTGCTGATTGTGTTAGTCATTTTCCTGCCGAACAGCCCGCGCTGGCTGGCGCAAAAAGGGCGTCACGTGGAGGCGGAAGAGGTGCTGCGCATGCTGCGCGACACGTCTGAAAAAGCGCGTGAAGAGCTGAACGAAATCCGCGAAAGCCTGAAGCTGAAGCAGGGCGGCTGGTCCCTGTTTAAGGCGAACCGCAACGTGCGCCGCGCGGTGTTCCTCGGCATGCTGTTACAGGCAATGCAGCAGTTCACGGGGATGAACATCATCATGTATTACGCCCCACGCATCTTTAAAATGGCCGGATTTACCACCACCGAACAGCAGATGATCGCCACGCTGGTGGTAGGGCTGACCTTTATGTTCGCCACCTTTATCGCGGTGTTCACCGTTGATAAGGCCGGACGTAAACCGGCCCTGAAAATTGGCTTTAGCGTGATGGCGCTCGGCACCTTAATACTCGGCTACTGCCTGATGCAGTTCGATAACGGCACGGCGTCAAGCGGCCTCTCCTGGCTCTCCGTCGGCATGACCATGATGTGTATCGCCGGTTACGCGATGAGCGCCGCGCCGGTGGTGTGGATCCTGTGCTCTGAAATTCAGCCGCTGAAATGCCGCGACTTTGGTATCACCTGTTCCACCACCACCAACTGGGTGTCGAACATGATCATTGGCGCGACCTTCCTGACGCTGCTGGATGCGATTGGCGCGGCAGGCACCTTCTGGCTCTATACGGTGCTGAATGTAGCGTTTATCGGCGTGACCTTCTGGCTGATCCCGGAAACCAAAGGCGTGACCCTGGAGCATATTGAACGCAAGCTGATGAGAGGGGAGAAACTACGTAATATCGGCGTGTAATGTCATTGCCCGGTGGCGCTTCGCTTACCGGGCCTACGATACCGTGTAGGCCGGGTAAGGCGTAGCCGCCACCCGGCTTTGTTTTTACCGCATCGCACGTCTCAAAATACGCTCCGCCTGACGCTGGAAGTCAGCGGCCGTCTCTTCCACGGTTTTCTGCCCGTAGTCGATATACTGCAAAGAAGTACCGAACTGCGCCACAATCTGTGGGTCGTCAAAGTATGGCGAGACGGTGAGTTTCGCCGGCAGCGACTGCGCCAGGCGCAGGCCCGCCACGGATGGATCGTCCTCTTTAATGGTGCCGTCTTCGGTCAGATACTGCACCGCCACTTTGCTCAACGGCACGCCGCGCTCAAGGCCCAGCGTATCAACCCCTTCTTTGCTGTTGAGCAGGAAGTTAATCAGCTTCGCTGCCGCTTCCGGGTTTTTGGTCGTCTTACCAATCGACAGCATCTGCGCCGGTTTGAAGAACAGACCCGCGTCGGTGGCGCCCGGCAGCATTGGGTAGCTGCCCAGCTCCAGTTTCGCCGGTGGCTTCAGGTTGTCGGAATATTTGTTGATGGTGGAGTTCCACATGTAGGTGCCGCCCCATTCACCCTGGATCCACGGCTTCATCTCATACATGTTGCTCTTACCGAACGAGGCATAGTATTTGGTGTCCGGCATGACGTGGCTGTCGATCAGCTTTTTGTAGGTCTGGAAAAACTCCACCCACTGTTCCTTTGTGTAGCTGAACTTTTTGGTTTTCTCATCCACCGCAGGAATGTTGTACTTCTGGATCATGTATGAATTCAGCAGCGCCAGCGTATCCTGGTGCTCCAGGATCACCGGATAGTATTGCTTGCCGAGCTTGCTCTCGAAGGTTTTACCGGCCGCCATCAGCTCGTCCCAGGTTTTCGGGTACGCAATACCCGCTTTTTTCCAGGTTTCGTCATTGAAGTAGAACACGCGCGCCGTCACCGAGATCGGAATGCCGTTCAGCTTGCCGTCCACGGTGGTGGTTTGTAGCTCTTTGGGATCGAACTGCGACAGGTCGATCACGTCCTTCATCTTGTTCAGATCGTAGAAGCCGTCACCAGTTTTGGAGAAGATCGGCAGCCAGTTCCAGTTCGTCTGCATTACGTCCGGCTCGGTGCCGCCCGCAATCTGGGTGGTCAGACGGGAAAGGTGACCGTCCCAGCCGGTGTATTCCGCTTTCACGTTGATGTCCGGGTTCTGCTTATGGAACTCTTCCAGCGCTTTCAGAGTGACCTGGTGACGGCCGTTGCCGCCCCACCAGGACATCCGTAAATCCACATTCTGCGCCATCGATGGCAAAGCGGTAAGGCCGAGGGTCGCGGAGATTGCTGCGCTTAAAAGCACTTTTTTCATTTTTATCACTCCATCAGAGAGAGAGGTTCTGTTCAGTTTTTGCGTCAAAAATATGACACTTGTTCATCTCAAACGTGAAATACACCTTACGATGAAGGCCCTTATCAATCATTGGTTTAGCTTCATCGGACGGGATTCGGGCGGTCAGTTCATAGTCCGCGACCTTCAGGTACACAAAGAATTCGTGGCCCATGTTCTCAACGCGCACCATCTCCCCGCTACAGCCGCCGTCCGGGAAGGGCTCATCAGAGAGCGATACAAATTCCGGGCGCACGCCGTAGAAGATCTCCTGACCCGCGTAAGCCGCGACTTTCTCCTGCTTCTCCGCGTTCAGCGGCATGGTTTCATCGCCAATGGCGATGTGCAGCTGACCCGCTTTTTCGACCAGCACGCTTTTGCGTATATTCATCTCCGGCGCGCCGATAAAGCCCGCCACGAACATGTTCTTCGGCTTGTGGTAGAGGTTGTCCGGCGTGTCCACCTGCATGATATGGCCGAGCTTCATCACGCAGATGCGGTCGCCCATGGTCATCGCTTCGGTCTGGTCGTGGGTCACGTAAACGGTGGTCGCCGGTTTCCCTGATTTCTTCAGCTGCTTGTGCAGGTCAGAAATACGGATACGCATCGAAGCGCGCAGTTTGGCGTCGAGGTTTGAAAGCGGCTCATCGAACAGGAACACATCTGGCTTTTTCACAATCGCACGGCCTACCGCCACGCGCTGCGCCTGGCCGCCGGAAAGCTGGCGCGGCAGGCGGTCGAGCAGCTCTTCCAGCTCAAGAATTTTGGCGGCTTCATTCACCTGAGACTCAATCTGATCTTTCGGCAGCTTGCTCAGCTTGAGACCAAAGGCCAGATTCTCGCGCACCGTCATATGCGGATAGAGGGCGTAGTTCTGGAACACCATTGCTATTCCGCGCTCTTTCGGCGCGAGGTTGTTCACGATCTTGTCGCCAATGCGCACCTCACCGCCGCTGATGGTTTCCAGCCCCGCCAGCATGCGCAGGGTCGTGGATTTGGCGCAGCCGGATGGGCCGACGATCACCATGAATTCCCCTTCAGCAATTTTAAGATCGATAGCGTGTACCGCTTTAAAGCCGTTGGAGTAGACCTTTTCCAGCTTGTTGAAAATAACTTCAGCCATGGTATTTCCCTCTTAACCTTTAATTCCGCTGCTGGTGACGCCCTGTACGAAGTAGCGCTGTGCCAGGAAGAAGACAATGATGGATGGCAGAATGGAGATGCTCGCCATTGCCAGAATTTCGTTCCACGGCGCGCCTTCGGTGACGTCGATGGACATTTTCAGCGCCAGTGCGATGGGGTATTTATCCACGCTGTAGACGTAAATCAGCGGCCCGATAAAGTCGTTCATGGACCACATGAACTGGAACAGGGCGACGGAGATAATGGCCGGTTTCAGGATCGGCACCACCACGTACCACAGCACCTGAATGGAGTTACAGCCGTCGATCTGCGCCGCCTCCTCCATGTCACGCGGGACGCCGCGCAGGAACTGGATCAGCATGAAGACGAAGAACCCCTGAGTGGCGAAGGCCAGCGGCAGGTACAGCGGCATATAGCTGTTGAGCATGCCCATTTCACGGAACATCAGGTACTGCGGGATCAGGAGCACGGTGCTGGGCAGCAGCATGGTGGTGATGAGCGTGGCGAACCAGAACTTCTTCCACGGGATCTCGAAGCGGGCAAAGCCGTACGCCACGATGGTGGAGGAGATAATGGTCAGGATCACTTTCGGGATCACATACTTAAAGGTGTTCAGCATGTAATGGCCGAAGTTGTACTCGGTGCCGGTTTTCCAGCCGTTTACGAAACCATCCCAGGTGGCGTGGGCAGGCCACAGGCTCAGGGTGGTGAAGATCTCGTGGTTCGGTTTGAACGACGCGGAGAACATCCACACCAGTGGGTAAAGCATCAGCAGGCCGACAACCAGCAGGATCACATAGCGAACGGTGGCGTTGATTTTCTCTCTGCGCAGCGTGCGGGCCACTTCGCGTTCGGCGACGCTTCTTGCCGTGGAGAGTTGTTGAATATCAGCCATTTTTGCCTCCTTTATCGGCGGAGTAGAACACCCAGTATTTCGACGACTTAAAGGCGATACCGGCGAAGACGGCCACCACCAGGAACAAGATCCACGCCAGCGCCGCGCCATAGCCCATATCGAAATACTTAAACGCGGTGTCGTAGATGTAGAGCGAGAACAGATAGGTCGAATAGGTTGGCCCGCCGCCGGTAATCACGTACGGCCCGGTAAATTCCTGGAACGCCTGCGTGGTCTGCATGATGAAGTTGAAGAAGATCACCGGCGTAATCAGCGGCACGGTCACCTTCATGAACATCTGCCATTTCGATGCGCCATCGATCATCGCCGCTTCATACTGGGACTGCGGGACGTTTTGCAGCGCGGCCAGGAAGATGACCATCGCGGAACCGAACTGCCAGACGCGCAGCAGGGTAACGGACATCAGCGCCAGCGACGGTTCGCCCAGCCAGTTCACCGGATCAAAGCCAAATACGCCGATAAAGCTGTTCAGCAGGCCATCGATGGCAAATAAGGCGCGCCACAGTACGGCAATGGCGACGGAGCTGCCGAGGATCGACGGAATATAGTAGGCAGTGCGGAAAAAGCCGATGCCGCGTAATTTAAAGTTCAGGACAAAGGCAATGCCTAATGCAAAGGCGAGCTTTAACGGGATGGTTAAAAATACATAGGCAAAGGTCACGCCCATGGATTTCCAGAAGAGCGTGTCTTCGGTAAACATGTAGCGATAGTTTTCGATGCCGTTAAACACCGGCGGACTCATCAAATCGTAATCCGTAAAGCTGAGGAAAAACGATGAGACGAAGGGGAATGCCGTAAAGAGTATCAGCCCGATGATGTAGGGTGATATCCATGCGAGCCCCAGCAGCTTGTTTTCATTCATACATACCTACCTGGCAATCAATGGTTTAATACGAAATCTGCTTTGTTACATTTTCCCAGGCCTGCGATGCGCGGCATGAGAGCTGAAATTCAGGGTGCAACGTCTGGCAACGGCGAAATCTACGTTTGTTTTTTAACGCTTTTTTGTCTTTCTTCGTGCTGTAAGCGCTTCTGGTTTCAAAAGAGCTGAACCGGTGTTCTTGGATACTAAAACATCGTTTTATTTTATATTATTGCGATTTATTTCTGCGTCATTCGCTTAATGGTGGAAATGTGATCGGCGTCGAAACGCTGTTTCAATATAGTGAGGGAGGTGGCATTTTTGACTTTTCACGGACTTTCGCCGCGGGCCATAAGGAAGAGATAACGAAGCAAAAGGGGAGCGGGAATAAAAATAGTCACGCAGCGTGGCTAACTACCAGATCTGATAGCAGGTCTACAGATGTACCAATTCGTCATTCAGATAATTCTTACATTCTTGTATGATTTGTTACACCGGAACCAGTCAGGCAGAATTTCACTGCATCCTTAAAAGAAGAACAGTTATGTCAGCGATGGATTTCAAAAAACATACGGATCTCAACTTTCCTCACTATGCTCCCCCGGCGGTCAGCGCTAAAGAAATAGATCTTCTGGGTCTGCTGGACGTCCTGCTGGCAGCAAAAAAACGCATCATCACCATTGTCTTTGCATTTGCACTGGTCGGCCTGGCAATCGCCTTTCTGATACCGCAAAAATGGACCAGTAAAGCGGTCATTACGCCCGCGGAACAGACGCAGTGGAGTTCGCTGCGCCAGATGATGGTGGCGCTCCAGGTGCTTGATGTCGACGTGAAAATTACCCGTGCGGATGTGTTTAATCTGTTTATCAAAAAGTTTCAGTCCCAGTCTCTGCTTGAAGAGTACATGAAGAGCTCACCTTACGTGATGGCTCAGCTCGATGGCGCTGAGGTTGACCCGCTGGAGCTGCACCGCGCGGTGGTCAATATTGCCGAAAAGATGAAGGCTGTTGATAACACGCAGGAAAAAAACGCTGATAAAGCACCGTACCTCTCCTGGACGTTAAGCTTCACTGCCCCAACGGCAGAGGACGCGCAGAAAGTGTTGAATGGTTACATTCAGTACATCTCCCGCATCGTCGAGCAGGAAACCATGCAAAACATTCGCGATCAGCTGATCCTGAGAACCAAAACGGTTCAGCAGCAGCTGGAGCTGGATCGGGTCCGTCTGACCAATATCCACAATACCAACCTGCAACGCCTGAACTACTCGCTGGAAGTGGCGAACGCGGCGGGGATCAAAAAGCCGGTCTACAGCAATGGACAGGCGGTGAAAGACGATCCGGATTATTCCGTCGCCCTCGGTGCGGACGGGATTGCGCAGAAATTGCAGATTGAAAAAAATCTGAAGGATGTTTCTGAGCTGAACGCCGATTTCCAGAACCGCGAATACTATCTGGCACAGCTGCAAAAACTTTCCTTCGAAGATGTGAGCCTGGAGCCGTTCAAATACCAGCTTTCACCTTCTATGCCGGTGAAAAAAGATGGCCCGGGCAAAGCCCTGATCGTGCTGCTGGCGTGTATTCTGGGTGGACTGTTCGCCTGTGGCAGCGTGCTGCTGCGCGAGGCAATGAGCACCCGCAACCCGCTGCCGGAACAACTTCCTGAGCCGGTTACGGAATAACATTAAAAAAGGCGCTCAACTGAGCGCCTTTTTTTATTTCAGGAAATCTTCGCGAACCGGCGTAAAGGTATCCAGCAGGGTGCCGGGTTTCAGGCAAACGCAGCCGTGCATCACGTGCGGCGCTTTATAGAGAGTGTCGCCCGCGGTCACCACATGCTTCTCCTCGCCGATGGTGAACTCAAATTCCCCCGAGAGAACGTAGGTGAGCTGCTCATGCGGGTGGTTATGCATCGGGCCAATTGCGCCTTGCTCGAAATTCACTTCCACCGCCATCATCCTGCCGTCGTGCGCCAGAATACGACGCGTCACGCCGTTGCCCAGATCCTCAAGCGTGGTCTCTTTATGGAAAATAAACATATTTTCGCCCTGTTATGTAATGAAACATTGTTTCAATTAACTTATCGCACCCGCAGAGAAAAGGAAACGTTTAGCCAAATAACTGGAAAGGCGATCACAAGTTTGCTTCACTGGGTGAAACGCACAGGAGGAAAGATGAAAACGATCGGTCTGTTAGGGGGCATGAGCTGGGAATCAACGATCCCGTACTACCGCCTGATTAATGAAGGCGTCAAACAGCGTCTGGGCGGTCTGCATTCGGCCAGCCTGCTGCTGCACAGCGTGGATTTCCATGAAATAGAAGCCTGCCAGTCGAGCGGGGAGTGGGACAAAGCGGGGCAGATGCTGGCGGACGCCGCGCTTGGGCTGGAGCGTGCGGGCGCGCAGGGTATTCTGCTGTGTACCAATACCATGCATAAGGTGGCGTCGCACATTGAAGACCGCTGTTCGCTGCCGTTCTTACATATCGCGGATGCCACCGGGCGTGCCATACGTGCCGCCGGCATGACGCGCGTGGCGCTGCTGGGGACGCGCTACACCATGGAGCAGGATTTTTACCGCGGGCGGCTGAGCAGCCAGTTCGGGATTGAAAGCCTGATCCCTGAAGAGGCCGACCGGGCGCGCATTAACCAGATTATTTTTGATGAGCTGTGTCTGGGCACCTTCAGCGAAACGTCGCGCGCCTGGTACGTTAGCGTGATTGAGAAACTGGCGCAGCAGGGGGCGGAAGGGGTCATCTTCGGCTGTACCGAAATCGGCCTGCTGGTGCCGGCAGACCAAAGCCCGATACCGGTCTTCGATACCGCCGCCATCCATGCCGCCGATGCGGTGGAGTTTATGCTGTCATAAAGGTTTTTGCAGGTCAGGTAAGCGAAGCGCTACCTGACGCGCGTGCGCAATCAGGTGTTCACTAAAGGCATCAACCAGCGCTGAGGCGGGCCGGTGCAGCGGGCGGATCAGGCTCACGGTAAAGGGAACGGAAACGCTAAAACGGCGCAGAACTACGCCGCTGCTGGCGTAGTCCATGGCCGTGAGCGGGTTCACCACCGAAATACCCACGCCCGCGCGCACCATCGCGCAAATAGACGCCGCACTGTGCGTTTCCATCACCATCCGCCGCTTCACCTGATGTTCGGCAAACAGGCCATCCAGAAGCTGCCGATAGCTGTCGGTCTGCGACAGGCTGATATAGTTCTCACCGTGAAAATCCGCCGGGGTCAGCTCCGCTTTGTGGGCAAGCGGGTGGCTGGCAGGCAGCACGCAGACCTCATCCAGGGACAGCAGCTCCGTGCGTTCCGTTCCCGCTGGCGTGACGAGGGTTTCGGTCAGACCCAGATCGTGGCGCTGGGCCGAAAGCCACTCCTCCAGCAGCGGCGACTCCTGCGGCACGATGGTCAGGCTGACCTCCGGATAGCGGGCCAGAAACGGCTGTAACAGTACCGGCAGGAATGACTGGGAAAAGACCGGCAGGCAGACGATGGACAGCTCGCCCTGGCGGAACTCCCTCAGGCTCTCTGCCGCGCTCACGATCCTGTCCAGCCCGTACCAGGAGCGCTGAACCTCCTCAAACAGACGTAAACCCTGCACCGTTGGATGCAGCCTGCCGCGGGTGCGTTCAAACAGCTTCAGCCCCAGCACTTTCTCAAAACGCGCCAGCTCGCGGCTGACCGTCGGCTGCGAGGTGTGCAGCATGTGCGCGGCTTCAGTGAGATTGCCGGTGGTCATTACTGCATGAAAAATCTCGATATGGCGTAGGTTAACGGCGGGCATAGGGCACCTGATGGCTGAGCGTGGTCCATATCATTTTTGCATAGACTCACGATAAAACGATATTTTTTATTCTCTTCAGGCTATGGCGTAATGATAAAAAACAGATTTCCGGAGATGACCATGCCACGCCCACTCAACCAGACTGAGACCGATTTAAACGCCGATAACCTGCTGCGCCTGCCTGCCGAATTCGGCTGCCCGGTGTGGGTCTACGATGCGCAGATTGTCCGCGAGAAGATCGCCGCGCTGCATCAGTTTGACGTGGTGCGTTTTGCGCAGAAGGCCTGCTCCAATATTCATATTCTGCGCCTGATGCGCGAGCGGGGCGTGAAGGTTGACTCCGTATCGCTGGGTGAAATCGAGCGTGCGCTGGCGGCCGGGTTTGATCCGAAAGCCGACAGCGACGCGATCGTCTTTACCGCTGACCTGATAGACGACGCCACGCTGGCGCGCGTGCATGAGCTGCAAATCCCGGTCAATGCCGGTTCGGTGGATATGCTGGAACAGCTTGGGCAGGTCTCTCCTGGCCATCGCGTCTGGCTGCGCATCAACCCGGGTTTTGGCCACGGTCACAGTCAGAAAACCAATACCGGGGGCGAAAACAGCAAGCACGGGATCTGGTATGCCGATATGCCTGCGGCGCTGGAGGTTTTACAACGCTACAACCTCAAGCTGGTGGGCATTCACATGCATATCGGGTCCGGCGTGGATTACGGCCATCTTGAGCAGGTCTGTGGCGCCATGGTGCGTCAGGTTATCGATTTTGGTCAGGATCTGGAGGCAATCTCCGCCGGGGGAGGGCTTTCGATCCCTTACCGCGAAGGGGAAGAGGCGATCGACACGGATCACTATTACGGCCTGTGGAGCGCCGCGCGTGACAGCATCGCCGCCCATCTGGGCCATGCGGTGAAGCTGGAGATTGAGCCGGGTCGTTTCCTGGTTGCCGAAGCTGGCGTGCTGGTGGCGCAGGTGCGGAGCGTGAAGGAGATGGGAAGCCGTCACTTTGTGCTGATTGATGCTGGCTTCAACGACCTGATGCGCCCGTCCATGTACGGCAGCTATCATCACATCACCGCGCTTGCCGCCGATGGCCGCGATCTGGTCAACGCCCCGCGCATCGAGACCGTTGTTGCTGGCCCGCTGTGTGAATCCGGTGACGTCTTTACTCAGCAGGAAGGCGGGAAAGTCGAAACCCGTTCGCTGCCAGAGGTAAAACCGGGAGATTATCTGGTGCTGCATGATACCGGTGCGTACGGGGCGTCTATGTCTTCCAACTACAATAGCCGCCCGCTGCTGCCGGAAGTGCTGTTTGATAACGGCGTGGCGCGGCTGATTCGCCGTCGCCAGACCATTCAGGAGCTGCTGGCGTTAGAGCTGGTCTGATTAAACCAGGGCCCTGTTGTCACCGAATCGCGTAACACCAGCGTGCCGGTGAACGGCGGGATCGCTTCAACCGGCTGGTTTTTTGCCAGCCGGATCGCCTGGTCGATCGCCGTGACGATCATGTTGTCGATCGGCAGATACACCGACGACAGGGCAGGCTCCAGCCACTTTGCGCTGGGGGCATCGTCAAAACCAAACAGCGAAATATCCTGCGGGATCTTCAGCCCGGCCTGGTGTAATGCTTTGGAGGCGCCCAGGGCCATATCATCGTTACAGGCAAACAGGGCGCTGAACGATGTCTTTTCCGCAATCAGCTCCTTGCACAGCTCGTAACCCCGCGTCATGCCTGCATCGCCGTATTTAATCCGCCGCTCGTCGAGACGAATACCGTGCTTCTCCAGCGCCTTACGGTAGCCCATCAGTCGCGCTTTACCCGTTGGCGTGTGGATCGGGACGGTGATACAGGCGATCTCCCGGTGGCCCTGGCTTATCAGGTAATCCACCGCTTTGAAGGCCGCGTCCTGCTGTTCAAAGAAGACGCAGCGATCCGCCGCCTGGCTCACTTCACGGTTAATGATCACCAGCGGCGTCTGCACGCTGTTGATCAGCTTCAGGATCGTCTTTTCGCTCATGTAACGCGTATACAGCACGATGGCGTCGCACTTGCGGTCGGCGAGCATCTGCACCGCCTGTTCTTCCTGTTCAGGGGCGTCGTGACCGTCGGTAACAATCAGCTGTTTTCCGTGCTTTTCGGTCTGCCGTGACGCCTGCTGTAGCAAACGACCAAAGTAAAAACCGTCGAACGTCGAGACGACCAGACCAATGCTGTTGCTGGTCTGGTTAGCCAGCGAACGCGCGAGAAAGTTCGGACGATAGCCCAGCTCCTCCATCGCGCGAAATACCTGCTGACGCGTGCTCTCTTTAACCTGACCTGTGCCGTTCAGCACGCGCGAAACGGTGGCCTTCGACACGCCCGCACGCAGTGAGACATCCAGCATTGTTGCCATTCGAAATTCCTGTTTCCACGTAATGGTTTGCAGTTTAACACAGACCATCCGGCGCATAAGCGACGTGGGAAGGGCAAAACCCCATAACGATCACGCTTTTCGGTAACGATCCTCGCCCGCGGGATAAATGCCTGTCATTGGCATGCCAAAATGGTGATAAATCGCAATCTGGAATACCTCTTACCTCATTGAGAGCTTAATCACAGAACAAAGCGCCTGTGGACGCTATTTTTGGCATACCAATAGTATCCGGCTGTCCATCTTATTCAATAAAAGCCCTTTTACTGAGGTATTACCCTATGGCATTTCAGGAAAAACTGATCGACGCTCTGGGCAGTTTTGCCACCACCTTCAACAGCTATCGCTATATCCAGGCGATCAAGTCTGCGTTTATTACCTTAATGCCGGTCATCATTGTGGGGGCGTTCTCGGTACTGATCTCCAATATGGTGCTGGATCCGAAAAACGGCCTGGCGAGCTTTCAGTCGCTGTCGTTTCTGGCGGCGTTAAAGCCGATCACCAGCGCGCTGAACTATGCCACGCTCAACTTTCTCAACATCGGCGCGGTGTTTTTAATCGGCATTGAGCTGGGGCGTATTAACGGCATTAAGTCCCTGTTCCCCGGCCTGCTGGCGGTGATCTGCTTTATCTGCGTGACGCCGACGACGGTGGAAATGCTGGTGGACGGCGAGATGCACGTGGTGAAAGACGTGCTGCTGCGCCAGTTCTCGGATACCCGCAGCCTGTTCCTCGGCATGTTTATCGCCATCCTGTCGGTGGAGATTTACTGCTGGCTGGAAAACCGCAAGGGGCTGAAAATCAGGATGCCGGACACGGTGCCGCCGAACGTCGCCGCGTCGTTCTCTGCGCTGATCCCGGCCATTATCACCACCACCGCCATCGCCACCTTTGGCTTCGTGTTTCATCAGATTACCGGAATGTATCTCTACGACGCGGTTTACCAGGTGGTGCAACAGCCGCTGGAGCGCGTGGTGCAAAGCCTGCCGGGGATCCTGCTGCTGATGTTTGTTGCCCAGCTGTTCTGGGTGATTGGTATTCATGGCAACCAGATGATCAAGCCGATCCGCGAGCCGCTGCTGCTGGGGGCAATCACCGTTAACATGAGCGCGTTTGAGCAGGGCAAAGAGGTGCCAAACATCATCACCATGCCGTTCTGGGACGTCTATATGAGCATCGGCGGCTCCGGCCTGACCATCGGCCTGCTGATAGCCGTCATGATTGCCACCAAACGTAAAGAGATGAAGGAGATCGCCAAGCTCTCCATCGGCCCGGGTATTTTTAACATCAACGAGCCGGTGATTTTCGGTATGCCAGTCATGCTAAATCCGATCCTGGCTATCCCGTTCATCATCACGCCGCTGGTGACGGGCTCGATTGGCTACTTTGCCACCGTGACCGGATTTGCCGGGAAAGCCGTGGTGATGGTGCCCTGGACCACGCCGCCGCTGATCAACGCCTGGCTGTCCACCGCGGGCTCCATGGGGGCGGTGATCACCCAGTTTATCTGCATCGTGACCGCGGTGATTATCTATCTGCCGTTTGTGAAAATTGCCTCACGCCGCGCAGAGCAGGCCGCACTGCAACAAGCCACCGATAACGCATGAGGACAGGATGAGCATAAAACAGATAACCATACCGCCAGATTTTATGCTGGGCGCGGCGGCATCGGCCTGGCAGACCGAGGGCTGGAGCGGCAAAAAGCCGGGTCAGGATTCGTGGATCGATCTCTGGTATAAGAACGATCGTCACGTCTGGCACAACGGCTACGGCCCGGCGGTGGCAACCGACTTTATCAATCGCTTCCGTGAGGACGTGGCGCTGATGAAGCAGGCGGGACTGACGCACTATCGCACCTCGATCAACTGGTCGCGCTTTTTGACCGACTATGAAAACGCCACCGTAGATGAAGAGTACGCCGCCTGTTACGACGCGCTGTTCGATGAAATGCACCGTCAGGGCATTGAGCCGATGATCTGCCTGGAACACTACGAATTGCCGGGCGTGCTGCTGGAGACCTACGGCGGCTGGGCGTCGAAGCACGTCGTCGAGCTGTTCGTTCGCTATGCGGAAAAGGTGTTTGAGCGCTTTCACGGCAAAGTCACCCGCTGGTTTACCTTCAACGAGCCGATTGTGGTCCAGACGCGCGTCTACCTCGACGCGCTGCGCTGGCCCTATGAGCAGAACACCAGCACCTGGATGCAGTGGAACCACCATAAGGTGCTGGCGACGGCGAAAGTGGTAAAGCTGTTTCGTGAGAAAGGCTATGACGGCACGGTGGGCTGTATTCTCAACCCGGAGGTGACCTATCCGCGCTCGCGCGCGCCGCATGACGTGCGGGCGGCAGAGATGTACGATCTGTTCTATAACCGCGTCTTTCTCGACCCGCTGGTGCACGGGCGCTATCCGCAGGCGCTTTTTACCCTGCTGGCGCAGCATCAGGTGCAGTGGGACTACACGTCCGATGAGCTGGCGCTGATTGCCGACAACACCGTCGACGAGCTGGGCATTAACCTCTATTACCCGCATCGCGTCAAAGCGCCATCCCGCGCCTGGCACCCGGAGACGCCGTTCCACCCGGCGTACTACTACGAGCCGTTCGAGCTGCCGGGGCGGAGGATGAACACCTCCCGCGGCTGGGAGATCTTCCCGCGCATTATTTACGACATGGCGATGCGGATTAAAAACGACTATCGCAACATTGACTGGTTTGTAGCGGAAAGCGGGATGGGCGTGGAGAACGAAGCGCAGTTTCGCAATCGCGACGGGATTATCGATGACGCGTACCGCATCGCGTTTATCAGCGAACATCTTTATTACACGCTGCTGGCGCGGGAGGCGGGGGCTAACTGCCACGGCTATATGCTGTGGGCCTTCACCGACAACGTCTCCCCGATGAACGCGTTTAAAAACCGCTACGGGCTTATTGAGATCGATCTTGAAAACCATCGCGCACGGCGGGCAAAGAAATCAGCGTCCTGGTTCCGCCAGCTGCGCGATGAGCGTGTGCTGACGCTCAGGGTTGACGATGAATGGAAGTAAGCCTTCTGGTAAAATAGCGCAAAAACTGGCCGGGAGGACGTCCGGCCCGCGCATTAACTGAAAAACACAGGTGAAAACGTGGATAAGGCTGTCATCCTGCCGGAAAAAAAACAGTACCAGGAGATTGGCGAGGATTTACGGGCGCAGATTATCCAGGGGCATTATCCCGTGGGATCGCGTCTGCCGCCGGAGCGCAACATCGCCGAGACGTATGGCGTGAGCCGCACTATCGTGCGCGAGGCGCTGCTGATGCTTGAGCTACAGGGGACGGTGGATATTCGCCAGGGGTCTGGCGTGTACGTGATGCGCATTCCGGAGGAGCATGAAAACGAGGAAGAGCGTTTTCTGAACAGTGACGTGGGTCCGTTTGAAATTCTCCAGGCGCGTCAGCTGCTTGAAAGCAACATTGCCGCCTTTGCCGCAAAAATGGCGACGCGGGCGGATATCGACAACCTGCGCCGCATCATCGAGCAGGAGCAACGGGCTATTGCCGCCGACGATCGCAGCCAGGACAACAACAAAATGTTCCACCTGGTGCTGGCGGGAGCCACACAAAACCAGATGCTGCTGGCGACCGTTGAAAGCGTCTGGCATCACATGGACAGCAGCCCGCTGTGGCAGCAGTTTAATGGCCACATCGCCAGCCGCGCATGGCGGCTGAAATGGCTCGGCGACAGGCAAACCATTCTCGCTGCGCTCCGCCGCCGCGACGTGATGGGGGCGTGGCAGGCGATGTTCCAGCATCTTGAAAACGTCAAAAAGAGCCTGCTTGAGCTGTCAGACGAAGACGCGCCCGATTTTGACGGCTATCTCTTTGAATCGCTCCCCCTTTTCCAGGGGAAGCTGGTGTGAATATACTGCCGCTTCACGCTGCGCCGCAGTTTACACAGCGGGTGATCGACTGGATCTGGAACGCGTTTGGTGAAGGTATGCCGCGTGCCTTTTTCCAGAGCATTGTTGAGCATAGCCTGACGCCGGGCGAGTTACCGCTCACCTTTATTGCCGTTGAGGATGACCAGCTGCTGGGCACCGTTGGGTTGTGGCGTTGCGATTTAATTTCCCGGCAGGATCTCCACCCCTGGCTGGCTGCGCTGTATGTCGATGAAGCCGCCCGGGGAAACGGGCTGGCGGGAAAACTTCAGCAGCATGTTATCGGCTACGCGCGACGCGCCGGGTATCACGAGCTTCATCTCTGGTCTGCCTGCCGCGACTTCTACGAACGTTACGGCTGGCACTACATTGGCGATGCGCTGGAATACCCGGATAAAACCGTCCATCTCTATCGCTGTTCGCTCACGGCTTCCGCGGGCGATACCACCGAGTGACGGCGCACTAAGGTTGGGCTGAACAGGTGGGTAATTTCCGGTGGCGGGCGATGCTCGGCCAGCGCTAACGCCAGTTCTGCCGCCTGCGTTGCCATGGTCACAATCGGGTAGCGCACGGTGGTCAGGCGAGGGCGCACGTAGCGCGACACCAGCACATCATCAAAGCCAATCAGCGAAATTTCTGCCGGGACGTCAATCCCGTTATCATTCAGCACGCCCATTGCGCCGGCGGCCATGGAGTCGTTATAGCTGGCCACGGCGGTGAAATTCCGCCCGCGGCCCAGCAGCTCTGTCATCGCCTGCTCGCCGCCACTCTCATCCGGTTCTCCGTACGCCACAAGACGATCGTTGCACGGCAGACCGGCTTCGCGCAGCGCGTCGTAATAGCCCTGAAGGCGATCTTCCGCATCGGAAATTGGGTGGTTGGAGCACAGATAACCAATTCGGGTATGGCCCTGCTGGATCAGATGACGGGTTGCGAGCCATGCGCCGTAACGGTCGTCGAGCGCCACGCAGCGGGTTTCAAAACCGGGAATAATACGGTTGATAATCACCATCCCCGGCATCTGTTTCATCAGATGGATCAGCTCGGCGTCGGGGATCATTTTTGCATGGACCACCAGCGCCGCACAGCGATGACGGATCAGCTGCTCAATGGCCTGGCGCTCTTTCTGTTCATTGTGGTAGCCATTACCAATCAGCAGGAAATTTCCGGTGTGATAAGAGACTTGTTCTACGGCTTTGACCATTGCACCGAAAAACGGATCGGATACATCCCCGACCACCAGCCCGATGGTTTCTGTCGACTGCTGGGCAAGGGCGCGCGCGTTGGCGTTAGGGTGATAATTCAGGTTTTCCATGGCGTCCTGCACGGCCTGGCGCGATGCATCACTCGCTTTAGGGGAGTTGTTGATCACGCGGGAGACGGTCGCGACGGAAACACCGGCCAGACGAGCCACATCCTTAATTGTCGCCATTCAATACCTTCTTATAGGGGTAAGCGTTTACACACTAACTAGTGTTGCGGAAAAGCGGCGCGCATTCAAGGGGAGCGGGTAAGCGTCCTCTGCAAACGTGAAGCAGAACATCCCTCGCGGTGTAATCGTTACACGGCCAGTCATGTCTGAATAATGTCAATCTGAACCTTTAGTTACACTTTGCCTCAGGCTGTTGCGATTGTCCGTTAGCAACGATGCGTTGTGAATTGCTAGAGTCGAGATCCCAGAGGTATTGATAGGTGGAATCAACTTCGGTTGATTAACACGATTTACACCAACCTGCGTTTTACGCAGGTTTTTTTTTGCCTGTAAGTTCAACCTGTAACAGCAAAAGAGAATATTCACACCTGGTTGCACTTCGGCTCATTCCCTTGCGTTTTCCCGCTGGCGAAGCCTGTCGCCGGAGGCCACAATCAAGATCCCAGAGGTATTGATTGGTGAGAATTCCTGGTACGTTTTCGTACTCTTCTCTTGCACCAACCTGCGCGGATGCGCAGGTTTTTTTTCGCCTCTGTTTTTGCTATCGCTCCCTCACTACTTCTCGTGTAATCTGCCACCATTTATACCTTTCACACTGGCTGGCAAAGGGAGTTGAAATGCTTTTTGGGTTCTTCCGCACACTGTTTCGTGTCCTGTTTCGCATCCGCGTGACTGGCGATACGCAGGCACTCTATGGCGAGCGTGTGCTTATCACACCGAATCACGTCTCTTTTCTTGATGGCGTATTGCTGGCGCTGTTTTTGCCCGTGCGGCCCGTCTTCGCGGTTTACAGCTCCATCAGTGAAAAATGGTACATGCGCTGGCTCAAACCGCTGATTGATTTTGTCCCGCTCGACCCAACCAAACCGATGATGATTAAACATCTGGTGCGTCTGATAGGGCAGGGGCGCCCGGTGGTTATCTTCCCGGAAGGGCGTATTTCAGTGACGGGCTCCCTGATGAAAATTTACGACGGGGCCGGTTTTGTCGCGGCGAAGTCTCAGGCCACCGTCGTGCCGCTACGCATCGACGGGGCTGAGCTAACCTTTTTCAGCCGTCTGAAAGGGCTGGTGAAGCAGCGTCTGTTCCCGAAAATTACCCTGCATATATTACCGCCGACGTCACTGCCGATGCCCGAGGCGCCGCGCGCGCGCGACCGCCGTAAAATCGCCGGGGAAATGCTGCACCAGATTATGATGGAAGCGCGCATGGCCGTTCGCCCGCGCGAAACGCTGTATGAATCGTTGCTGTCGGCGCAGTATCGCTACGGTGCGAAGAAAAACTGCGTCGAAGACATCAATTTTACGCCGGATACCTACCGTAAGCTGTTGACCAAAACGCTGTTTGTCGGGCGTATCCTGGAAAAGTACAGTAAACAGGGCGAAAAGATCGGCCTGATGCTGCCAAACGCGGGTATCAGCGCGGCGGTAATCTTTGGTGCCGTGTCCCGGGGCCGCATTCCGGCGATGATGAACTACACGGCGGGCGTGAAAGGGCTCTCCAGCGCGATTACCGCAGCACAAATCAACACAATCTTTACCTCCCGCCAGTTCCTGGATAAAGGCAAGCTGTGGCACCTGCCGGAACAGCTGACGCAGGTGCGCTGGGTGTTCCTGGAAGATCTGAAAGCAGACGTCACGACCGCTGACAAGCTGTGGATTTTCGCGCACCTGCTGATGCCGCGTCTGGCGCAGGTTAAGCAGCAGCCGGAAGATGATGCCATTATCCTCTTTACCTCTGGCTCTGAAGGTAACCCGAAAGGTGTGGTTCATAGCCACAAAAGCATTCTGGCGAACGTCGAACAGATTAAAACCATTGCTGACTTTACCGCCAACGATCGCTTTATGTCAGCGCTGCCGCTGTTCCACTCATTTGGTCTGACCGTGGGTCTCTTTACGCCGCTGCTGACCGGTGCTGAGGTGTTCCTCTACCCAAGCCCGCTGCACTACCGCATTGTGCCGGAACTGGTTTATGACCGTAACTGCACGGTGCTGTTCGGGACGTCCACCTTCCTCGGTAACTACGCGCGCTTCGCCAACCCGTATGATTTCTTCCGCGTACGCTACGTGGTGGCGGGCGCGGAAAAACTCCAGGACAGCACGCGCCAGATCTGGCAGGACAAGTTTGGCCTGCGCATTCTGGAAGGCTATGGCGTGACGGAGTGCGCGCCGGTGGTCTCCATCAACGTTCCGATGGCGGCTAAACCGGGAACGGTTGGCCGCATTCTGCCGGGGCTGGACGCACGTCTGCTGGCGGTGCCGGGTATTGAAGACGGCGGACGTCTTCAGCTGAAAGGGCCGAACGTCATGAACGGCTATCTGCGTGTGGAAAACCCGGGCGTGCTTGAGGCGCCGACGGCCGAGAACGTCAATGGCGAGGTTGAAACGGGCTGGTACGACACGGGCGATATCGTGCGCTTCGACGATCAGGGCTTCGTGCAGATCCAGGGACGTGCAAAACGCTTCGCCAAAATCGCCGGGGAAATGGTCTCTCTTGAAATGGTCGAAACGCTGGCGACCGCAGTCTCGGCGGAGAAAATGCATGCGACCGTGGTGAAAAGTGATGCCAGTAAAGGCGAGGCGCTGGTGCTCTTCACGACAGACGGTGAACTGAAGCGTGATGCGCTGCTCAGGTATGCACGCGAACACGGTATCCCCGAGCTGGCGGTCCCCCGCGATATTCGTTACCTCAAACAGTTACCGGTGCTGGGCAGCGGTAAACCCGATTTCGTGACCCTGAAGGGCATGGTTGAAGAGGCGGAACAGCAAAATGCGTGAGTCAGTGCACACTAACACTTCAATCTGGTCGAAAGGCATGATGGCAGTTATCGCCGCCCAGTTTCTTTCCGCGTTCGGCGATAACGCGTTGCTGTTTGCCACGCTGGCGTTGCTGAAAGCTGAGTTTTATCCCGACTGGAGCCAGCCGATCCTACAGATGGTGTTTGTGGGTGCTTACATTGTATTTGCGCCGTTTGTCGGCCAGGTGGCGGACAGCTTCCCGAAAGGTCGGGTCATGATGTTTGCCAACAGCCTTAAGCTTCTGGGCGCGGCAAGTATCTGCTTTGGTATCAATCCGTTCGTCGGCTACACGCTGGTGGGCATTGGCGCGGCAGCCTACTCCCCGGCGAAGTACGGCATTCTGGGTGAGCTCACCACCGGTGATAAGCTGGTGAAGGCCAACGGCCTGATGGAGTCCTCCACCATTGCAGCGATTCTGCTGGGTTCGGTGGCGGGCGGCGTACTGGCAGACTGGCATGTGCTCGCCGCGCTTGGCATCTGCGCCCTGATGTACGGTGGCGCGGTGATCGCCAACCTGTTTATCCCCAAACTGGCCGTGGCGCGTCCGGGGCAATCCTGGCGCTTCGGGCCCATGACCGGCAGCTTCTTCAACGCCTGCCGCGTACTGTGGCGTAACGGTGAAACACGCTTCTCGCTGATGGGCACCAGCATGTTCTGGGGGGCCGGCGTTACGCTGCGTTTCCTGCTGGTGCTGTGGGTGCCGGTGGCGCTGGGCATTACTGACAACGCCACGCCGACTTACCTGAATGCCATGGTCGCCGTCGGGATTGTTGTCGGGGCCGGGGCTGCGGCAAAACTGGTGACGCTGGAAACCGTCGCGCGCTGCATGCCTGCGGGGATCCTGATCGGCATCGGCGTTCTGTTCTTCTCCCTGCAACATGCCCTATTGCCGGCCTATGTCCTGCTGTTGCTGATCGGCATGTTAGGCGGTTTCTTTGTGGTGCCGCTAAACGCGCTGTTGCAGGAGCGCGGCAAGCAGACCGTTGGGGCGGGCAACGCCATTGCGGTACAAAACCTTGGTGAAAACATGGCGATGTTACTGATGCTGGGGATTTACTCGCTGGCGGTAAAAGCAGGTGCGCCGGTCGAGGCAATCGGGGTAGGATTCGGCGCGCTGTTCGCGCTGGCGATTAGCGGTCTGTGGGTCTGGCAGCGTCGTCGTTGAATTGTGCGGCCTGATGCCCTCACCCCGGCCCTCTCCCACGGGGAGAGGGTGAAAACCCTAAAAACGGCAACGCACGTTGCCGTTTTGCTTTTATTACGGTGCCGGGTAGGTATAAACCTGATGCACCGCTTCAATCTCCGCTAATACCTCTTCACTCAGGTTCAGATGGAAACTCTCAATATTGGTTTTCAACTGATCCATCGTCGTTGCGCCGAGCAGGGTACTCGCCACAAACGGCTGACGACGCACGAAGGCCAGCGCCATCTGCGCCGGATCGAGTCCGTGACGTTTCGCGATATCCACGTAGGCCGCAACGGCTTTTTGCGTCTGCTCGCCGCTATAGCGGGTGAAGCGGCTGAAAAGGGTGTTACGCGCACCAGCCGGTTTCGCGCCGTTCAGGTATTTGCCCGTCAGGGTACCGAAGCCCAGACAGGAGTAGGCGAGCAGTTCCACCTCTTCGTACTGCGTCACCTCCGCCAGACCCACTTCATAACTGCGGTTCAGCAGGCTGTACGGGTTCTGAATGGTCACGATGCGCGGCAGGTCGTGTTTATCAGCCAGATGCAGATAGCGCATCACGCCAAACGCCGTCTCGTTGGAAACGCCAATGTAGCGGATCTTACCCGCCCGCTGGCACTCCGTGAGCGCTTCCAGCGTTTCCAGCAGGGTAACTGCCGGAGCACTTTCGTTCCAGGTGTAGCCAAGCTTACCGAAGCAGTTCGTCGGACGCTGCGGCCAGTGCACTTGATAAAGATCGAGATAGTCGGTTTGCAGGCGCTTGAGGCTGGCATCCAGCGCGGCACGGATATTCTTGCGATCGAGGATCTGGTTAGGGCGGATCCCGGCATCGTTATTACGGGAAGGGCCGCTGACTTTGGAGGCGATGACCAGCTTTTCGCGATTGCCGCGTTTCGCCAGCCAGTTGCCGACATACGTTTCAGTAAGACCTTGTGTTTCCGGGCGGGGAGGAACGGGGTACATCTCCGCAACGTCAATCAGGTTAATGCCCTGGCTGACGGCGTAATCGAGTTGTGCATGGGCATCGGCTTCGCTGTTTTGTTCACCAAATGTCATGGTGCCCAACCCCAGTTGGCTGATCTCCAGAGCGCTGTGGGGGATACGGTGATAATGCATAGCCGGTTTCCTTTTTTAGACATACAGACTGCGTCAGGAACCTCCCGACAAAGGAATATAAACATGGCAGAGGGAAGGCAAAAGGGGAAGGAAAAAATCAAAAAGGCCAGCAAGCTACTGACCTTTATCTGTTTAACGCTCGATGATCTGGGAGACTTCGTCGCGATTAATCTGCATTTGATTGCCTTCGCGATCGCGGTAACTCACCAGACCGGTATCGTCGTCGACTTCGGGTTTGCCATCGGTCAGGATCATACGACCATCTTTCGTTGACATGACATAGTCGCTGCTACAACCCGATACCGCAAACGCTAAACCGACTGCTGAGATAATTACTGCCCATTTTTTCATCGTTCTCATCCTCACCTGGCTCGTATCAAATCATAGTGTAGTAATAACCTGATATTACGACAGGTGAAAGGGGGGAAATCTTAAAAAGGAGGAGATTATGTTAGCCGGAGCGCAAAATTAGTAAAAAACTATGTTTTCAACAGGAAGTGGCGTGCCAGCAGCGCCCCGGTGAAATTCTTTTTAAGATAGAAACCGCGCGGCAGCGTCAGGATCGGTTCGCCCTGTGCGCCTACCGCTTCAGTGAGCGCTTTGCTGTTGGCGGCTTTAGGGCGAAGTTGCAGCACTTCGCCATGCCGGGCGGTGATCCGCTCAACCTGTCCCAGCACAATCATGTCCATCAGCTCTTCCCAGTCCTGGGAAAGCTGTCTCTCCTCTTCTTCATTCGGGCTCCAGAGTAGCGGAGCGCCAACGCGACGTTCTGCCAGCGGGATCTGCCTGTCGCCCTCAACGGGTACCCACAACACCCGCTTCAGCTTATGCCTGACGTGGCTGGTTTCCCAGGTCACTCCGCTGTTACCCGTGAGCGGCGCAACGCAGACAAAGGTGGTTTCCAGCGGCCGCCCCTGGTTATCGATGGGGATCGTCTTCAGTTCCACCCCCAGCGCCGCAAAATCTTGCTCGGGTTTACTGCCCGCGCTTGCGCCCAGCCAGCGCTCCAGCAACACGCCGATCCAGCCTTTATCACGCTTCAGATCGTTGGGTATCGTCAACCCCGCCATCACGGCCAGCTCGCCCAGTGAATAACCTGCCAGACGTTGCGCCTGCTGGAGCAACTGGGCTTCACTGACGGGAGGGGAGAGCAGTGGGGCGAGAGAATGCATGCTAACAACCTTTTGATTAAAAAATGAGCTGATATTTTATCCCTTGTGGACAGAGTTTACCGTTTTCTGAGTGAATATCCCATGCATATGATTTATTTCATCTTTTTTAGACTACAACCCGTCGCGTCGCGGCTAAAAAACAGGTTGTGCAATTCTGGTCACTGACAATAAACAGGATCTTACACCATGTTATCCACAGAAAAATGGGATAACTGGGAATAACTGCCACTACTGTTTCAATTTACAGCCTTGACGTGCGATGAAAATCGAATTTTCACACAAATTGTGCCTAACTTATTGGCACAATCTGTGGATAAAACCGACGCTGTTCGATCTTTCATCAGCAGGAGGATCTTTGATGTGACGATCGTCACGTTAATCGCCTCTGACACCCTTAATTCCAATATAATGTTTTGAATTTAAATGATTAATTATAAGCAGGGTAAATTGGCGTTTCGTCGGGTTGCAAGGTTGTTCATCGGTAATTCCGTACTTCTTCACAACTATATCCACAGAAAAGGTGAATAAAAATGGTCTCTGTCGCCCGCATCTGTTTATAACTCCTCACTAAATTGTGAGTTATTCAAATGTTATTAGGTTGCAGACCTGTAAGAGAGTGGTTTACCGCCTCCCTGTAGTGTGAAACAATCATTCATATATCAGATTTAGTTTGGGGTAGTCCGGTGATTGATGACGATGGCTACCGCCCAAACGTAGGAATAGTAATTTGTAATCGTCAGGGCCAGGTGATGTGGGCCCGGCGATATGGTCAGCACTCCTGGCAGTTCCCGCAAGGCGGGATCAATCCCGGAGAGTCCCCAGAACAAGCGATGTACCGGGAGCTGTTTGAAGAGGTTGGTTTAAGCCGAAAAGATGTTCGCATCCTGGCTTCGACCCGCAACTGGTTGCGTTACAAGTTACCGAAACGTTTGGTGCGTTGGGACACAAAGCCGGTTTGTATCGGCCAGAAACAGAAGTGGTTTCTTTTGCAGTTGGTGGGCAACGATTCAGATATCAATATGCAAACCAGCAGCACGCCAGAGTTTGATGGCTGGCGCTGGGTAAGCTACTGGTATCCGGTTCGTCAGGTCGTGTCATTTAAGCGCGATGTATATCGTAGGGTGATGAAAGAGTTCGCAAGTGTCGTGATGCAGCTTCAGGAGACGCCTCCGAAGCCACAGAGCGCACCTGCCTGGCGACGTAAAAGAGGTTAAGCTACGCAAATCATGCTCACCCGCTTGCGAGAAATAGTTGAAAAGGTTGCCAGTGCGCCTCGCCTCAACGAGGCGCTGAATATTCTGGTGACGGACATCTGTCTTGCGATGGAAACCGAGGTCTGTTCGGTCTACCTGGCCGACCATGACCGACGTTGCTACTACCTGATGGCAACCCGCGGTTTAAAAAAACCACGGGGACGCACCGTCACGCTCGCGTTTGATGAAGGTATTGTTGGCCTGGTCGGGCGACTGGCGGAGCCAATCAACCTTGCCGACGCGCAAAAACACCCCAGCTTCAAATATATCCCTTCCGTCAAAGAGGAGCGGTTCCGCGCTTTCCTTGGCGTGCCGATTATTCAGCGCCGTCAACTGCTTGGCGTGCTTGTTGTCCAACAACGAGAGTTGCGGCAGTACGATGAAAGCGAGGAGTCTTTCCTCGTCACGCTGGCAACGCAGATGGCTGCGATCCTCTCCCAGTCTCAGCTGGCAGCCCTTTTTGGGCAGTATCGTCATACCCGCATCCGCGCGCTTCCGGCCTCGCCGGGCGTCGCGATTGCCGAAGGCTGGATGGATGCCACGCTCCCCCTGATGGAGCAGGTCTATGAAGCCTCGACGCTGGATGAAGCGCTTGAGCGCGAACGGCTTACCGCTGCGCTGGAAGAGGCGGCGAATGAATTTCGTCGCTACAGCAAACGCTTTGCCGCTGGCGCGCAAAAAGAGACGGCGGCCATTTTCGACCTCTACTCACACCTGCTTTCCGATGCGCGTTTGCGTCGTGAGTTATTTGCCGAGGTCGATAAAGGTTCGGTGGCAGAGTGGGCGGTTAAAAAGGTCATTGAAAAATTTGCCGAGCAGTTTGCGGTGCTGACTGACGGTTATCTGAAAGAGCGCGCCGGCGATTTACGCGCGCTTGGGCAACGTCTGCTGTTCCACCTTGATGATACTATTCAGGGGGCGAATGCCTGGCCGAGCCGGTTTGTACTGGTGGCCGATGAACTCTCGGCGACGACGCTGGCGGAATTACCGCAGGACAGGCTGGCGGGCGTAGTGGTGCGCGATGGCGCAGCTAACTCCCATGCCGCCATTATGGTGCGCGCGCTCGGTATTCCGACCGTGATGGGGGCGGATATTCAGCCCTCCGTACTGCATCGCCGTACGCTGGTGGTGGACGGATACCGCGGTGAGTTGCTGGTGGATCCTGAGCCGGTGCTCCTTCAGGAGTACCAGCGCCTTATCAGCGAAGAGAATGAATTAAGCAAGCTGGCGGAAGATGACGTCAACCTGCCCGCGCAGCTCAAGAGCGGTGAGCGGGTGAAGGTGATGCTCAATGCTGGCTTAAGCCCTGAGCATGAAGAGAAGCTCGGCAGCCGCATCGATGGCATCGGCCTCTACCGCACCGAAATACCGTTTATGCTGCAAAGCGGCTTCCCGTCAGAAGAGGAGCAGGTGGCGCAGTATCAGGGCATGTTGCAGATGTTTAACGATAAACCCGTCACGTTGCGCACCCTGGACGTCGGCGCGGATAAGCAACTGCCCTATATGCCCATCAGTGAAGAGAATCCCTGCCTCGGCTGGCGTGGGATCCGCATAACCCTCGATCAGCCGGAAATCTTCCTTATCCAGGTTCGTGCGATGCTGCGTGCCAACGCGGCCACGGGGAATCTCAGCATTTTGCTGCCGATGGTCACCAGTATTGACGAGATCGACGAAGCGCGGCGGTTGATAGAACGTGCAGGGCGCGAAGTGGAAGAGATGATCGGCTATGCGATCCCTAAACCCCGTATCGGCGTGATGCTTGAAGTGCCTTCGATGGTCTTTATGTTGCCGCAGCTGGCGACCCGCGTTGATTTTATCTCCGTTGGCACCAACGACTTAACGCAATACATTCTGGCGGTCGATCGCAACAATACGCGCGTTGCCAGCATCTACGACAGCCTGCATCCGGCGATGCTTCGTGCCCTGGCGATGATCGCCCGCGAAGCCGAGCAGCATAATATCGACCTGCGCCTGTGCGGTGAAATGGCCGGCGATCCAATGTGCGTGGCGATCCTGATTGGTCTCGGTTTCCGTCACCTGTCAATGAACGGACGTTCCGTTGCGCGTGTGAAATACCTGTTACGTCACATCGAACAAGATGAGGCGCGCGAACTGGCCGCGCGTAGCCTGGAAGCACAGCTGGCAGCCGAAGTGCGCCATCAGGTGGCTGCGTTTATGGAGCGACGCGGCATGGGCGGTTTGATCCGCGGCGGCCGCTGATCCCCACAAAATAATGACGGCTCGGACGACCCCCTCTCCCTTGAGGGAGAGGAATGGGGTGAGGGGGGAACAGTGCGCATGAAACCCTATACACATCTTTTACATCTCAGGCGCATCCTCCGCGCCTGCCTTATGCTATGATTCGCAACTTTGGAGCACCTGCCAACGGCGGGAATGCAATTCACCCGCTGTCCACTTTCAGCGGAATAACAACATCTTGTGGTGACAGATGAACAGTGGTTATCTGCATTTTCCGGAATTCGATCCGGTTATTTTCTCAATAGGACCTGTAGCGCTGCACTGGTACGGTCTGATGTACCTGGTGGGCTTCGTTTTTGCCATGTGGCTTGCTGGCCGTCGCGCCAGTCGTCCGGGCAGCGGCTGGACGAAGAACGAAGTGGAAAACCTGCTTTATGCCGGTTTCCTCGGCGTGTTCTTGGGTGGTCGCATCGGTTATGTCCTGTTCTATAATTTCCCGGTATTCCTGAACGACCCGCTCTATCTGTTCCGCGTCTGGGACGGCGGCATGTCCTTCCACGGCGGGCTGATTGGTGTGATCCTGGTCATGGTGATCTTCGCCAGACGCACCAAACGCAACTTCTTCCAGGTGGCTGATTTTATTGCGCCGTTAATCCCGTTTGGGCTGGGCGCAGGGCGTCTGGGCAACTTCATCAACGGTGAACTGTGGGGGCGTGTCGATCCGAGCGTGCCGTTTACCATGCTGTTCCCGGGCTCCCGCGCGGAGGATATCGCGCTGCTGCCTTCGCATCCTGAGTGGCAGTCCATTTTCGATACCTACGGCGTTCTGCCGCGCCATATGTCACAGCTCTATGAGCTGGCGCTGGAAGGCGTGGTGCTGTTCATCATCCTGAATCTGTATATCCGCAAACCGCGTCCAATGGGGGCTGTCTCTGGTCTGTTCCTGATTGGCTACGGCGCGTTTCGTATCATCGTCGAGTTCTTCCGCCAGCCGGATGCGCAGTTTACCGGTGAATGGGTACAGTACATCAGCATGGGGCAGATCCTCTCCATCCCGATGATTGTCGCGGGTGCCATTATGATGATTTGGGCGTATCGTCGTCGTCCACAGCAACAACTTTCCTGAGGAATCATGAAACAGTATCTTGAATTGATGAAAAAAGTGCTCGACGAGGGCACGCCGAAAAACGACCGCACCGGCACCGGTACGCTCTCCATTTTTGGCCACCAGATGCGCTTCAATCTGCAAGAAGGCTTTCCTCTGGTGACAACGAAGCGCTGCCATCTGCGCTCGATCATTCATGAACTGCTCTGGTTCCTGCAAGGCGATACCAACGTTGCTTATCTGCATGAAAACAATGTCTCCATCTGGGACGAGTGGGCAGATGAGAACGGCGACCTGGGGCCGGTCTACGGCAAGCAATGGCGTGCGTGGCCTACCCCGGACGGCCGCCATATTGACCAGATCACGACCGTCATGAACCAGCTGAAAAATGATCCGGACTCGCGCCGTATCATTGTTTCTGCCTGGAACGTGGGTGAACTGGATAAAATGGCGCTGGCGCCTTGCCACGCGTTTTTCCAGTTCTACGTGGCGGACGGCAAGCTCTCCTGCCAGCTCTATCAACGCTCCTGCGACGTGTTCCTCGGCCTGCCGTTTAACATCGCCAGCTACGCGCTATTGGTGCACATAATGGCGCAGCAGTGCGATCTTGAAGTGGGCGATTTTGTCTGGACGGGCGGTGATACCCACCTCTACAGCAATCATATGGAACAGACGCACCTCCAGCTGACCCGCGAACCGCGTGCATTGCCTAAGCTGGTGATCAAACGTAAACCGGAATCGATCTTCGATTACCGTTTTGATGATTTCGAGATTGAGGGTTACGACCCGCATCCCGGCATTAAAGCTCCTGTCGCCATCTGATACGGCAAATCCTGACACAACCGGTGCTATTTAGCGCCGGTTTTTTTTCACGTCCGTTTTGTTTTTCGAGCCTGTTTCCAGAGACGATGCAACACGTTGCAACGGGTGAAAATCTCCGGAAAGCGGCTCGTAAAGTTCTGGTTTGACGCTCGCACCGTTTCTGCTATTCCGCCACACTCCCGCCATGAAAAACGAACAAGGCTTTACGCTTATCGAAACCCTTATCGCCGTTTCGCTGACAGTGATCCTCAGCGCCACAGGGCTCTATGGCTGGGACAGCTGGCAGCAGCGGCAGCGGCTTTGGCAAACCGCCTGCCAGGTGCGGGATTACCTGGTGTTTTTGCGCAATGACGCCAACCGTCACAACAGCGAGCACAGGATCGCGCTGTATAACGACGGTGAAAAGGAGTGTCTGGCCAGTTCAGCGGTGACCGGTTGTGACAGCGGCGGACCGTTCGTGATGAAGCCGATGTGGCCCGGGGTCACGATAAGCGACATAACCCCTGCGCTGGGATTTTATGGTTTAAGGGATACCGCGTGGGCCGGACATATCCGCGTGCAGAGCCGCGCTGGTGGGTGGTGGGTTATTGTCTCAAATGGCGGACGTATCAGGCTGTGTAATACCGCAGGAGAAGGTGCATGCCAGTAAATCGAAGAGGGTTCTCCCTACTGGAAGTGCTGATTGCAATGACGATAAGCAGCATTCTGTTACTCAGCACGTCACGTTTTTTACCGGGGCTACAGCGGGGTGTTTTACTGCAATCCGGGCAGCAGGAACTGGAGGATGAGGTCTGGCAACGACTGTTCGCGATCGGTAAACAGTTTCAGAGAGCAGGATACTGCGCAGGGCATTGCCAGGGGCAGGGGATGATCATCGGCAGGCAAGGACGATGTGCGATTGTGCAATGGGATGCAAACAGCAACGGCCAGTGGGATAGCACCGCGTCAGAAAACGACAGTACGGGATTCCGGCTTGAGTCCGGATCGCTTGAAACGCTGCGGGGCGCCACATCCTGTGACGGTAAGGGATGGGATAAGCTCACCGACCCGGATCGGGCCCTGATAGAGCAATTTATGGTCACTAAAACCGATCGACCTGGCTTTGCGCCGGTCATCAGTATCGAGCTGCGTGCCCGCCGTAAAGGTGAACTGACCGCACCCTTTTCGGCTCGCCATACCGTAACGGGGTTTAATCTGTGAATCGTCAGCGGGGCATGTCATCGCTGGCGCTGGTCCTGCTGTTGCTGGTGCTCGGCACGCTGATCCTCACCGGATTAAATCAGCAGTTGCAAACCTTTAGCACGCTGGTGAGTGGCGAAAGTTTGTCTGTTCGCCAGCAGGCTGCCGTGCAATCTGCACTGGAGTGGGGGCGCGTTCAGGAATGGGCTTTACAGCCAGAGGTTCAGTGCAAACAGACACAGCGTTTGCGGGTCTGTGTAAGGCTGTTTGGGGAGCGTGTGCTGCTTATTGCCGGCAATGACGATCTGTTGCTATGGCAAGGCGGGGACATCGCGGAAGGGCAGATACGCTTTTCCGCCCACGGCTGGAGTGATTTCTGCCCCCTTAAGGAAAGTACGCTATGTCAGTTACCCTGAGCAGACAAAAAGGATTTAGCATGGTTGAGGTTTTGCTGGCAATGATGTTGCTGGTTGTGGTTGTGACGGCGTTATCCGGCTATCATCGCGCGCTGGCAGCCCGGTATGCGGCGCTTAGCCAGTATCGTCAGCTATGGCATCATGCGTGGAATCAGTCGCAGATCTCAACATTAACGCTCCCGCCGGGCTGGCAGGTCAGTCGGGGGCAGACAACACAGTCCGGATGTGTCAGCATCACGGTCACACTTATTTCTCCTATGGGGCGGCAGGGCGCGTTGACGCGTCTGCACTGCCCGGTTAGCCGCTAGTCGGGAGCGTTTATGCTAAGGGTTTACCACTCAAATCGTCTGGATGTGCTGGAAGCACTGATGGAGTATATCGTTGAGCAAGAGCGTCTTGACGATCCGTTTGAGCCAGAAATGGTGCTGGTGCAGAGCACCGGTATGGCGCAGTGGCTGCAAATGTCCCTTTCGCAGAAATTTGGCATTGCGGCGAACATCGATTTTCCGCTGCCCGCGAGCTTTATCTGGGAGATGTTTGTTCGCGTCCTGCCGGATATCCCTGAGCAGAGCGCCTTCAACAAACAAAGCATGGCCTGGAAACTGATGACGCTGCTGCCGGACATGCTGGCGCATGATGAGTTCGCCATGCTGCGGCACTACCTGAATGACGACACCGACAAGCGTAAACTTTTCCAGCTGGCCTCACGCACTGCCGACCTCTATGACCAGTATCTGGTTTACCGTGCAGAATGGCTGATTCGCTGGGAAGCAGGAGAATTAGTCGATGGGTTACCGGAAGCGCAAATCTGGCAGGCGCCGCTCTGGAAAGCGCTGGTCGAGCATACCGGGAAACTCGGTCAGCCTAAGTGGCACCGTGCTAACCTGTACGATCGCTTTATCTCGATACTCGAGAACAGCGCAGAACGGCCAGCCCGTTTGCCGTCACGCGTGTTCATTTGCGGTATCTCCGCGCTGCCGCCTGTCTACCTGAACGCGCTAAAAGCGCTCGGTAAGCACACTGACATCCATATCCTCTTTACCAACCCGTGTCGGCACTATTGGGGGGATATTCAGGATCCGCGCTGGCTATCACGGCTGGTCACCCGTCAGAGAAAACGCCTCTTTGAGGAACGCGCCGTGCCGCTGTTTAAAGACAGTGAAAATGCGGCGCAGCTTTTTGATGAAGAGGGGATTCAGAACCTGCCGAACCCGCTGCTTGCCTCGTGGGGCAAGCTCGGACGCGACTATATTTATCTGCTTTCAGATATCACCTCTTCGGGAGAAGGGGATGTGGATGCGTTTGCGGATATTACGCCGGACAGCCTGCTGCACAATATTCAGCTTGATATTCTGGATTTGGAAAACCGTGCCGTTGCCGGGATCACTGCCGAAGAGTTTGCGCGAAGCGATAAGAAGCGAAAACTGGATCCTGACGATCGCAGTATCGCGATCCACGTTTGCCACAGCCCACAGCGTGAAGTTGAAATTCTTCATGACCGCCTGCTGGCCATGTTGCAGGACGACCCAACCCTGACACCGCGCGATATCGTGGTGATGGTGGCGGATATCGACAGCTACAGCCCGTTTATTCAGGCGGTATTTGGCAGCGCAACGGGCGACCGCTATCTGCCCTACGCAATCTCTGACCGTCGCGCTCGTCAGTCACACCCGGCGCTCCAGGCCTTTATCAGCCTGCTTTCGCTGCCTGATAGCCGGTTTATCTCTGAGGATGTGCTGGCACTGCTGGATGTGCCAGTTCTGGCCGCACGTTTCAACATTAACGAAGAGGGGTTGCGCTATCTGCGCCAGTGGGTCAACGAATCCGGTGTCCGCTGGGGTATCGACGATGATAACGTCCAGGAGTTCGAACTGCCTGCGACCGGCCAGCATACCTGGCAGTTTGGCCTGACGCGCATGCTGCTGGGGTATGCGATGGAGAGCATCCACGGCGAATGGAATGACGTGCTGCCGTACGATGAATCCAGTGGGTTGATCGCGGAACTGGTTGGTCACTTAGCCTCGCTGCTGATGCAGCTCAACCGCTGGCGCCGTGCATTGATGCAGCCCCGCCCGCTCGAAGAGTGGCTGCCAGTTTGCCGCGAAATGCTGAATGATTTCTTCCTGCCGGACAGCGAAACTGAAGCCGCCATGGCGCTTATCGAGAAGCAGTGGCAGGCCATCGTTGATGAGGGGGTTAATTCGCACTATCACGAGGCCGTTCCCCTTTCGCTTCTGCGTGATGAGCTGACGCAACGTCTCGATCAGGAGCGCATCAGCCAGCGCTTCCTTGCGGGGCCGGTGAATATTTGTACCCTGATGCCAATGCGTTCAATCCCGTTCAAAGTGGTCTGTCTGCTTGGCATGAACGACGGTATTTTTCCGCGTGCGCTTCCCCCCCTGGGCTTTGATCTCATGAGCGCACAACCGAAGCGGGGCGATCGCAGCCGCCGCGATGATGACCGTTATCTCTTTCTTGAGGCGCTGATGTCTGCGCAAAGCAGGCTGTATATCAGCTATATCGGACGTTCAATTCAGGATAACAGCGAGCGTTTCCCGTCTGTGCTGGTGCAGGAGCTGGTGGACTACATTGGACAGAGCCACTATCTGCCGGGCGATGAAGCCTGCAACTGCGACGAAAGCGAACGTCGGGTGAAAGCGCATATCACCTGTCACCATAGCCGTATGCCGTTTGATCCTGTCAACTACGTTCCTGATGAACTGCAAAGCTATGCCCGCGAGTGGCTTCCCGCCGCGAAGAAAGCAGGGACGCCGCAAACCGATTTTATTCAGACGCTCGAACCGCGCGCTATAGACACCCTCACGTTTGAGCAGCTACAGCGCTTTTGGGCGCACCCGGTCCGGGCGTTTTTCCAGCAACGCTTGCAGGTGAATTTCCGCTCTGAAGAGAGCGAAATCCCCGATGCGGAACCGTTTATTCTTGATGGGCTGGAGCGTTTTAAGCTTAATTCCCAGCTTCTGAATGCGCTGGTTGACGAAGAAGATGCCAGCAAACTGTTCAGACGTTACAGGGCGTCGGGATTACTTCCGTATGGTGCATTCGGCGAAATTGTCTGGGATGCCCAGTGCGAGGAGATGCGAGCGCTAGCTGACCGCGTTATCGCGTGTCGGCAGCCGGCGAGCAGCATTGAAATCGATCTCGATTGTAACGGTATGCACCTCAGCGGCTGGCTCACGCACGTGCAGTCTGACGGGCTGCTGCGCTGGCGCCCATCCATGCTCAGCGTTTCACATGGCCTGCAACTCTGGCTCGAACATCTTGTCTACAGTGCGAGTGGCCACGAAGGTGAAAGCCGGTTGTTTGTCCGTAAGGACGGCGAATGGCGTTTCCCGCCGATGGAGCCTGAGCAGGCGTTGACGTATCTGTCGCTTTATATTGAAGGCTACCGGCAGGGCATGAACAAACCTCTGCTTTTGCTGCCTGAAAGTGGGGGGGCATGGATAAAAGCCTGTTACGACGCGCAGAATGATGCCATGTTAACGGATGAGGTTTCGCTCCAGAAAGCGCGCAGCAAGTTTTTGCAGGCCTACGAAGGGAACATGATGGTACGTGGCGAAGGTGACGATGTCTGGTATCAACGTTTATGGCGAACGCTGGAGCCAGACTATTTCGACATTATCACCCAGGAGGCGCAACGCTACCTGTTACCGTTGTTCAAATTTAATCAGTCCTGAGTGCTGTATAAAAATTGCGCAGTATGAGGTGTTCATTTATGATGCACCTCTTATCACGGACTGATGTACCCAAAGAAAGAGATGCTGGCGTGTCCAGCACGCACGTTGTTAATGATGTAGCCGTGATAAAGAGGTCGTAATGCCAGGCAGCACCTTGTTCAAAGCATTTGTTTTGTTTATCGCCCTTTGGGCTCCCGTCACTCAGGCCGATTCCGGTTGGCAACCTGTCCAGGAAACAATCCGTAAGAGCGATAAGGACACCCGTCAGTATCAGGCGATTCGTCTTGATAACGGGATGACCGTGCTGCTGGTTTCCGATCCTCAGGCGGTGAAATCGCTCTCCGCGCTGGTTGTGCCGGTGGGTTCGCTGGAAGATCCTGACGCCCATCCGGGACTGGCGCACTACCTTGAGCACATGACGCTGATGGGCTCTAAAAAATACCCACAGCCTGACAGCCTGTCCGAATTTCTGAAAATGCATGGCGGCAGCCACAACGCCAGTACCGCGCCGTATCGCACCGCGTTTTACCTGGAAGTGGAAAATGATGCGCTTGACGGGGCGGTGGACCGTCTGGCGGATGCCATCGCCGCACCGCTGCTGGATAAAAAATACGCTGACCGTGAACGCAATGCCGTGAACGCCGAACTGACGATGGCGCGTACGCGCGATGGTATGCGCATGGCGCAGGTTAGCGCTGAAACCATCAATCCGGCGCACCCGGGTTCGCGCTTCTCAGGCGGCAACCTTGAAACGCTGAGCGACAAGCCAGGTAGCCCGGTGCTCGATGCGCTGCATGCGTTTCGTGAAAAATACTATTCCGCCAATCTGATGAAAGCGGTTATCTACAGCAATAAACCGTTGCCGACGCTGGCAAACATGGCCGCGCAGACCTACGGCAGGGTGCCAAATAAAAATATCGATCTGCCGCAAATTAACGTGCCGGTTGTCACGGACGCGCAAAAAGGCATTGTTATTCACTATGTGCCAGCCTTGCCGCGCAAGGTGTTACGCGTTGAATTCCGTATTGATAACAACACGGCGCAGTTCCGCAGCAAAACCGACGAGCTGGTGACCTATCTTATCGGCAACCGCAGCCCGGGCACGCTCTCCGACTGGCTGCAAAAGCAGGGGCTGGTGGAAGGTATTCGCGCTGACTCCGATCCCGTTGTTAACGGGAATAGCGGCGTGCTGGCCATCTCCGCGACGCTGACCGATAAAGGGCTGGCTCACCGGGACGACGTCGTTGCGGCCATTTTCAGTTATCTCTCTCTGCTGCGCGACAAAGGGGTCGATAAACGCTACTTTGACGAGCTGGCGCACGTGCTGGATCTCGATTTCCGCTATCCCTCTATCACGCGTGATATGGACTACGTTGAGTGGCTGGCAGATACCATGATCCGCGTGCCGGTGGAACATACGCTGGATGCGGTAAATATTGCCGACCAGTATGACGCCGGAGCGCTCAAAGCGCGTCTGGCGATGATGACTCCGCAGAATGCCCGCGTCTGGTATATCAGCCCGAACGAACCGCATAACAAAATGGCCTACTTCGTTGATGCCCCGTATCAGGTTGAAAAAATCAGCGAACAGACCTTCGCGGGCTGGCAGAAAAAGGCGGGGGAAATTGCGCTGAAGTTACCGGAGCTTAACCCCTACATCCCGGACGATTTCTCGCTGATCAAACCCGCAAAGGCGTATCCGCACCCGGAGCTTATTGTTGACGAGCCGACGCTGCGCGTGGTCTACACCCCAAGCCGCTATTTCGCCGACGAGCCAAAAGCGGATGTCAGCGTGGTGTTGCGTAATCCTAAAGCAATGGACAGCGCCAGAAACCAGGTACTGTTTGCGCTTAACGATTATCTGGCCGGTATTGCCCTCGATCAGCTCAGCAATCAGGCTGCCGTTGGCGGTATTAGTTTCTCCACTAACGCCAATAACGGCCTGATGGTGAATGCCAACGGCTATACCCAGCGTTTGCCGCAGCTGTTCCAGGCGCTGCTGGACGGTTATTTCAGCTATACGCCTACGGAAGAACAGCTCGAGCAGGCTAAGTCCTGGTATGCCCAGATGATGGATTCTGCCGAGAAGGGTAAAGCCTACGATCAGGCGATTATGCCAGCACAGATGCTGTCGCAAATTCCGTACTTCCAGCGCGAAGATCGCCGCGCGTTATTGCCCTCAGTCACCTTAAAAGAGGTGCTGGCTTACCGTGATGCGCTGAAAACCAATACCCGTCCTGAGTTCCTGATTGTAGGGAATATGAGCGAAGATCAGGCTAAAACGCTGGCGCAAAACGTCCGGGCGCAACTGGGTTCAAAAGGCGATGAGTGGTGCCGTAACCAGGATGTGCTGGTAGAGAAAAAGCAGAACGTGATCTTCGAAAAAGCGGGAAGCAGCACGGATTCCGCGCTGGCCGCGGTGTTTGTCCCTGTCGGTTATGACGAATTTACCAGCTCAGCCCAGAGTGCGGTGCTTGGTCAAATTATTCAGCCGTGGTTTTACAACCAGCTGCGCACCGAAGAGCAGCTGGGCTATGCGGTATTCGCTTTCTCTATGAATGTGGGCCGTCAGTGGGGGCTGGGCTTCCTTCTGCAAAGCAGCGACAAGCAACCCGCTTACCTGTGGCAACGTTATCAGGCGTTCTTCCCGCAGGCGGAAGCAAAACTGCGTGCCATGAAGCCGGAAGAGTTTGCCCAGATCCAGCAGGCGGTTATCGCCCAGGTGATGCAGCCGCCGCAGACGCTGGGTGAAGAGGCCTCGCAGCTGAGCAAAGATTTTGATCGTGGTAATATGAAATTTGATTCGCGTGATAAAATAGTGGCCGAAATAAAACAGCTGACTCCACAAAAGGTTGCCGATTTCTTCCATCAGGCGGTAGTAAAACCGCAGGGTATGGCCATCCTGTCTCAGGTTTCTGGCAGCCAGAACGGGAAAACGGACTACGTAAAATCAAAAGAGTGGACCGTCTGGAAGAGCGTCAGCGCGCTGCAACAAACTATGCCCTGGAGTAAGAAAGAATGACCCATACCGCTGAGCCGCTTGATCCCCTAAGTTTACCTCTACAGGGTGAGCGACTGATTGAAGCCTCAGCGGGAACGGGAAAAACCTATACCATCGCCGCGCTCTATCTGCGTCTGCTGTTGGGGCTCGGCGGCAACGCCGCTTTTTCGCGCCCGTTAAGCGTGGAAGAGCTGCTGGTGGTAACCTTCACCGAAGCGGCCACTGCCGAGCTGCGTGGCCGTATTCGCAGCAACATTCATGAGCTGCGCATCGCCTGCCTGCGTCAGACGACGGATAACCCCCTCTACGCGAGCCTGCTGGACGAGATTGCGGATAAGCAACAGGCTGCGCAATGGCTGCTGCTGGCCGAGCGGCAAATGGATGAAGCGTCCGTTTTCACCATTCATGGTTTTTGTCAGCGCATGCTGAGCCTGAATGCGTTTGAATCCGGCATGCTCTTTGAGCAGCAGCTTATTGAAGATGAATCCGAGCTTCGCTATCAGGCCTGTGCGGATTTCTGGCGTCGTCACTGTTATCCGTTGCAGCGCGACATTGCCGAAGCGGTTCACGCCCTGTGGAAAGGTCCGGAAGAGCTTCTTCGCGCTATCGACCGTTACCTGCAAGGCGAAGCGCCGGTCATTAAATCTCC
Organism: Enterobacter cloacae complex sp. 6730903; assembly: GCF_048283985.1. Lineage (NCBI taxonomy): Bacteria > Pseudomonadati > Pseudomonadota > Gammaproteobacteria > Enterobacterales > Enterobacteriaceae > Enterobacter > Enterobacter cloacae complex sp. 6730903. The sequence continues at coordinate 70,425 of NZ_JBLVXX010000015.1, forward strand.
GCCGCCTGCCGATGAAACGCTGGTCTCGCGCCATGAAAAGATCGTCGCCAAAATTGCGGCGCTTAAGCAGAAGTGGAATGAGTCGGTTGGTGAAATTGATGCAATCATCGAAAACTCAGGCATCGACAGACGCAAGTTCAACCGTGGGAACCAGGGGAAGTGGATCGAAAAGATCAGCGCCTGGGCCCAGGAGGAGACGCGGGGCTACCAGCTTCCGGACGCGCTGGAAAAATTTTCGCAGCGCTTTTTGACTGAGCGAACCAAAGCCGACGGCATTGTGCCTGAGCATCCCCTGTTTGTGGCGATTGAAGCGCTGCTTGCGGAGCCATTAACGCTCAATGACCTGATGATCACCCGCGCCATGACGGAGATCCGCCAGGCCGTCGCGCGCGAAAAACGTCGCCGGGGCGAGCTGGGGTTTGATGACATGCTGAGCCGCCTGGACGAGGCGCTGTCCAGCGAGAATGGTGAAGCGCTCGCCAGCGCGATCCGTACCCGTTTTCCGGTGGCGATGATTGACGAATTTCAGGACACCGACCCTCAGCAGTACCGCATTTTTCGCCGCATCTGGCGACAGCAGCCCGACACTGCCCTGTTGTTGATAGGCGACCCTAAACAGGCGATTTACGCCTTCCGTGGGGCAGATATCTTCACTTATATGAAAGCCCGTAGTGAGGTTGTCGCGCATTACACGTTAGACACTAACTGGCGTTCCGCGCCGGGGATGGTTGAGAGCGTCAATGCGCTGTTCAGCCGTATGGAGACGGCGTTCATGTTCAATGAAATCCCTTTCCTGCCGGTGAAATCCGCCCCAAAAAACGCATCCCTGCGCTTCGAAGTCAGTGGCGCGGTGCAACCCGCCATTACCTTCTGGCTGCTAGAAGGGGAAGGCTATGGGGTTGCCGACTATCAGGCGGCGATGGCCCAGCACTGCGCCGCGCAAATCCGTGACTGGCTGAGCGCAGGCGCGCGCGGCGAGGCGCTGCTGTGGAAGGGGGAACAGGCAAATCCTGTTAAGGCCTCTGATATTACCGTGCTGGTGCGCAGTCGTCAGGAAGCGGCGCTAATCCGCGATGCGCTAACGCTGCTGGATATTCCGTCAGTGTATCTCTCTAACCGCGACAGCGTGTTCGACACGCTGGAAGCCCAGGAAATGCTCTGGCTGCTTCAGGCGGTGCTGGCCCCGGAGCGCGAAAATACGCTTCGAAGCGCGCTGGCCAGCTCTATGCTGGGGTTGAACGCGCGCGATATTGATGAGCTCAACCATGACGAAAACGCATGGGATGCGGTGGTGGAAGAGTTTGCCCATTACCGTGAACGCTGGCAAAAACGCGGCGTCATGGCGATGCTGCGCGAATTGATGACGCGGCGTCAGCTTGCCGAAAATATGCTGGCGTCATCCGGCGGTGAAAGGCGTCTTACCGATATTTTACACATCAGCGAACTGTTGCAGGAAGCTGGCACCCAGCTTGAAAGTGAACATGCCCTCGTGCGCTGGCTGGCGCAGCAAATCGCAGATCCAAACAGTAACGCCTCAAGCCAGCAGATGCGTCTTGAGAGCGATAAGCATCTGGTGCAAATCGTCACCATTCACAAATCGAAAGGTCTTGAGTATCCGCTGGTCTGGCTGCCCTTTATCGCCAACTACCGCGTTCAGGATCAGGCCTATTATCATGACCGCGAGACTTTCGATGCGGTGCTCGATCTCAGCAAGGCGGAAACCAGCGTTGAGCTGGCGGAAGCGGAGCGTCTGGCGGAGGATTTGCGCCTGCTTTACGTGGCGCTGACCCGTTCTGTCTGGCATTGCAGCCTGGGCGTCGCGCCGGTTTTCCGCCGTCGCGGGGAGAAAACAGGGGAGAGCGATTTCCATTTAAGCGCCCTAGGGCGGCTTATCCAGCGTGGTGAGCCGAAAGATGCGGCGGGGTTGCGCCTCTGTATTGAGTCGCTTTGCGGTGACGATATCGCCCTGCATATCCCCTCTCTGCCAGACAACAGCCGCTGGGAAATGGCGCAAGAGCCCGCGACCGATCTTAACGCGCGCCAGATCACACGGGTGCTTGCCGATGACTGGCGCGTCACCAGCTATTCTGGTCTGCAACAGCACGGGCAAAGTATTGCGCAGGATCTCATGCCGAAGCTGGACGTGGATGCCGCAGGGGTGGGCGATGTTCCGGTTGAACCGACGTTAACTCCGCATCAGTTCCCACGCGGCGCGTCGCCGGGCACCTTTTTGCACAGCCTTTTTGAAGAGCTTGATTTCACCCAGCCTGTCAGTGGGGAGTGGGTGCTGAAGATGTTGCAGAGCGGAGGCTATGACGCGCACTGGCAGCCCGTTCTCACTGGCTGGATCAACGCCATTTTGCAGGCGCCGCTGACGACGCAGGGCTTCTCTCTTCGCCAGTTAACGGCCAGAAATAAGCAGGTTGAGATGGAGTTTTATCTGCCTGTCGCAGGCCCGCTTAAGGCCGACGCGCTCGATGCGCTTATCCGTCAGTACGATCCGCTGTCAGCCGGTTGCCCGCCGCTGAACTTCCGTCAGGTGCAGGGCATGCTGAAAGGGTTTATCGACCTGGTCTTCCGTCACGAAGGACGGTACTACCTGCTGGATTACAAATCGAACTGGCTGGGCGAGAACAGCGAAGCCTATACCCAGCAGGCGATGGCGGCCGCCATGCAAATGCATCGCTACGATCTGCAATATCAGCTCTATACCCTGGCGCTGCACCGCTATTTGCGCCACCGTATTGCGGACTACCGCTACGACGATCATTTTGGCGGCGTCATCTACCTGTTCCTGCGCGGGGTTGATGCTGCCGATCCGCGCTCCGGGATCTTCAGCACCCGTCCGGATGCGGAATTGATTAATAAAATGGATAACCTGTTTGCAGCAAACACGGAGGAGATGGCATGACGATGCAGGACTTATTGCTTGATGCGGTAGAGCAACGCGTGCTGCGTCAGCTGGACGTGCAGTTTGCCATGATGATTGCCGCTGACCAGCCCGCCGTGATGCTTGCCGCTGCCCTGTTGAGTAAAGACGCCGGAGAGGGGCATGTGTGTCTGCCGCTCTCGCGTCTGGTGGTTGACGAGAAAATGCCGCCTGTCCTCCAGTCCTGCTTTGCGCTGCTGGGGGAAAGGGTGGACTGGCAGAAAATCTTGCGTGAATCGTCAGCCGTCGGGCCGGGAGACAACCAGGCACCGCTGATCCTCACGGGGGAGCGCTTATACCTGAACCGCCTGTGGCGAAACGAACTGACGGTAGCGCGATTCTTTAGTGAGACCAATGCGCCGCTTCCCAGTGACGAAGCGCAGCTTCGTCAGACGCTGGACAGGCTGTTTGACTCCGGTGAGGCCACAGACTGGCAGAAAGTGGCGGCAGCCGTCGCCCTGACGCGGCGGATCTCGGTGATATCCGGCGGCCCGGGAACGGGGAAAACAACGACCGTCGCAAAGCTGCTGGCAGCCCTGATACAGCTTTCAGGCGAGCAGCGATGCCGTATTCGTCTGGCGGCGCCCACCGGGAAGGCTGCGGCGCGTCTGACCGAATCACTGGGCGGCGCGATGCAACAGCTGCCGCTCACTCAGGAGCAGCTTGCGCTTTTCCCGGGTGAAGCAAGTACCCTGCACCGTCTGCTCGGCGCGCAGCCGGGTAGCCAGCGGCTGCGCTACCATGCGGGCAATCCGCTGCATCTGGACGTGCTGGTGGTGGATGAAGCCTCCATGATCGACCTGACCATGATGTCGCGCCTGATCGATGCGCTACCACCCCATGCGCGCGTGGTTTTCCTGGGCGATCGCGACCAGCTCGCCTCTGTAGAAGCCGGGGCGGTGCTGGGGGATATCTGTACCTACGCCAGTTACGGTTATACCCCCGCGCGGGCGCAGGAGCTCGCCCGTCTGACCGGTTGCTCGCTTGAACCCGATCACACGCCGATCGCGGGCGCACTGCGTGACAGCCTGTGCCTGCTGCAAAAAAGCTACCGTTTCGGTAGCGACTCCGGCATCGGCCAGCTGGCTGCGGCGGTCAACCGTGGCGACAGGCACGCCACGCGCACGGTGTTTGACGGTTCCTTCACTGACATTGAAAAGAAATCGCTGCAAAGCGGGGAAGAGTATCAGGCTATGCTTGAGGAGGCTCTCCAGGGATACCAGCATTTTCTGAGCTGCGTGCAGCAGCGCAGTCAGCCCGGGCAGGTCATCGCCGCATTTGGCGAATACCAGCTTCTGTGCGCATTGCGGGAAGGGCCGTTTGGCGTCGCGGGCCTGAACGACAGGCTGGAGCAACTGCTGGTGCAGAAACGCAAAATTAACCGTCAGCTGCATTCGCGATGGTATGAAGGCCGGCCAGTGATGATCTCCCGTAACGACAGTGCGCTGGGGCTGTTCAACGGGGATATCGGCATTGCGCTCGATCGCGGTAACGGTCTGCGCGTCTGGTTCCAGCTACCGGACGGTAGCGTGAAGTCCGTCCAGCCCAGCCGCCTGCCAGAGCATGAAACGGCATGGGCGATGACGGTACACAAATCTCAGGGCTCCGAGTTCAACCATGCGGCGCTGATCCTGCCGACCCAGCTGTCGCCGGTTGTGACCCGCGAGCTGGTCTACACCGCCATTACCCGTGCGCGCCAGCGTCTGTCGCTGTATGCGGATGAGCGCGTGTTGAGTCAGGCGATAGCCACCCGTACCGAGCGCAGAAGCGGATTAAGCGTGATATTTGAATCTGTCTGAGTGAACGCCCTCTCCAGCAGGAGAGGGTGACTGTTATCCCAGGTCCGCCATTAACACCTTCGAGCGGCGCTGGTAGTTGTACATCTCTTTCTTACTTTCCGGCAGGGAATCAATATCCACTGGCGTGAAGCCGCGCTCCTGGAACCAGTGAATGCTGCGCGTGGTAAGCACGAACAGCTTGCTCAGACCCATCTGGCGCGCCTGTGCCGCCACGCGTTCAAGCAGCAGCTCCCCCCGTGAGGAGCTACGGTAATCAGGATGCACGGCGACGCATGCCATTTCGCCAATCTGCTCTTCCGGGAACGGATAAAGCGCCGCACAGGCTATGGTCAGGTTATCGCGCTGAATGATGGTGAACTTGTCGATCTCCATCTCCAGCTGTTCGCGGGAGCGGCGAACCAGAATGCCCTGTTGTTCCAGCGGACGGATCAGCTCCAGAATGCCGCCGATATCGTTGATGGTGGCACGGCGGATCTGCTCGGCGCTCTCCATGACGATCTGCGTACCGATCCCGTCCCGGGAGAACAGCTCCTGCAACAGCGCGCCGTCTTCCTGATAGCTGATCAGGTGGCTGCGGCGCACCCCGCTACGGCACGCTTTAACGGCGCCGCGCAGAAAACGCACGGTACCGGAATAGTAATCGCCTTCTGCTTCCAGCGCTTCGACGCGCGCCTGGGCTTCATTCGGAAAAAGTTCTGGCACAATCACGCCCTCATCGTTCACGACACCCTGTGAGGAGCAAAAGCCGATCATTTTTTCCGCTTTCAGCTTGATGGCCAGCTGGGTGGCAATCTCTTCTGAGGTCAGATTAAAACTTTCACCCGTTACGGAGACGGCAACGGGTCCCATCAGGACGATCGCGCCATTGTCTAACTGGCGGTGAATGGCTTCTTCATCAATACGGCGGATGCGGCCGCTGTGGCAGTAATCCACGCCATCGTCCACGCCGAGCGGCTGAGCGATGATAAAGTTGCCGCTCACCACGTTGATGTGCGCGCCCTGCAACGGCGTATTATTCAGGCTCATCGACAGGCGGGCGGTGATATCGAGCTGCAACAGACCCGCCGCCTGTTTGACCAGCTCGAGGGTTTTCGCATCCGTCACGCGCGTGTGTTTGTGGTAGATCGGCTCATGGTGATGAGCGGCCAGGTTGGCTTCGATTTGCGGACGTGCGCCATACACCACCACCAGACGGATGCCGAGGCTGTGCAGCAGGCCGATATCATTGACGATGCTGGAAAAGTTTTCATGCTCAATGGCTTCGCCGCCAAGCATGATGACAAACGTTTTTCCCCGATGGGTGTTGATATAGGGAACAGAATGGCGGAATCCCTGGACCAGTTCGGTTCTGCGTTCCTTAACCATGACACAACCCTTAGTGAATGTTTATTCGTAATTTCTGTATTTTTATTCGATTGTGGCCGCGTGTGCAAGCCTAAATTTTCTGCGACCCACAGAAAATAATAAGTAATCCGTGCGTTAACGTATGATTGTTTACCCTTTTATAGATGACAGTTTATGCGTCATTCGTTAAAGTTTTCGGTCAATTTGGGCGTTTTGTTCATCAATCAGATTTCTTGCTCGGGAGAAGCATGTCGGGATCCAATTCAGCAATAAGCCGCCGCCGCCTGTTAAAAGGGGCCGGGGCGATGTGGTTGCTTAGCGTCAGCCAGGTGGGTCTTGCCGCCACAAGCCAGGTAGTCGCGGTGCGCGTCTGGCCGTCGTCGACCTATACGCGCGTGACGGTCGAGTCCAATCGCGTGCTGAAATACAAGCAATTTGCCCTCAGCAATCCTGAACGTGTGGTGGTTGATCTCGAAGGTGTGAACCTCAACTCCGTGCTTAAAGGCATGGCAGCTCAGATCCGTGGCGACGATCCGTTTATTAAATCGGCGCGCGTCGGGCAGTTCGATCCGCAAACCGTGCGCATGGTGTTTGAGCTGAAGCAGAACGTGAAACCTCAGCTTTTTGCCCTTGCGCCTGTAGCCGCCTTTAAGGAGCGTCTGGTGATGGATCTCTATCCGGCGAATGCGACGGATATTCAGGATCCGCTTCTGGCATTACTTGAGGATTACAACAAAGGCGATCTCGACAGCCAGGTTCCGCCAGCGCAAAGTGGCCCACAGCCGGGCAAGGCGGGGCGCGATCGCCCGATTGTGATCATGCTCGATCCTGGCCACGGCGGAGAAGATTCCGGCGCAGTCGGGAAATATCGCACCCGCGAAAAAGATGTGGTGCTGCAAATTGCCCGTCGTCTGAAGGCGTTGATCGACAAAGAGGGCAATATGCGCGCCTACATGACGCGCAACGAAGATGTCTTTATCCCGCTGAAGGTCCGCGTGGCAAAAGCGCAAAAGCAGCGCGCGGATCTGTTTGTCTCTATTCACGCGGATGCCTTCACCAGCCGCCAGCCGAGCGGCTCCTCTGTGTTTGCCCTGTCAACGAAAGGGGCGACCAGCACCGCCGCGAGATACCTGGCGGACACGCAGAACGCCTCGGATTTAATCGGTGGTGTGAGCAAAAGTGGCGACCGTTACGTCGACCATACGATGTTTGATATGGTGCAGTCGCTGACCATTACCGACAGCCTGAAGTTTGGTAAAGCGGTGCTGGGCAAGCTGGGCCGGGTCAACAAGCTGCACAAAAACAGCGTCGAGCAGGCCGGATTTGCGGTCCTGAAAGCGCCAGATATTCCATCCATTCTGGTCGAAACCGCGTTTATCAGTAACGTGGAAGAGGAACGTAAGCTCAAGACGGCTAAATTCCAGCAGGAAGTGGCGGAGTCGATTCTGGCGGGGATCCGGGCCTACTTCTCAGACGGGGAAACGCTGGCGCGGCGGGGGTAGGGCATTAAGCCGGGTATCATGCCCGGCATTTTCACAAACGCCAGATACAAAAAAACACCCTTCAGGGTGTTTATTGTTTTAAGAAGTGTTGGTTGCGGGGGCCGGATTTGAACCGACGACCTTCGGGTTATGAGCCCGACGAGCTACCAGGCTGCTCCACCCCGCGTCCGTCTTTCTACACTTGTAGAAACTTACTTCTTCAAATTTGATTGGTTGCGGGGGCCGGATTTGAACCGACGACCTTCGGGTTATGAGCCCGACGAGCTACCAGGCTGCTCCACCCCGCGTCCGTCTTTCTACAGTCGTAGAAGATACTTCATCAAATTTTAATTGGTTGCGGGGGCCGGATTTGAACCGACGACCTTCGGGTTATGAGCCCGACGAGCTACCAGGCTGCTCCACCCCGCGTCCGTGGAAGCGCACTATACTCGGATAGGTTTGTGATGCAACCCCTTTTTCACATAATTCATTATTTTGTATGCAAAATGAACGGCAAAAGCCACTTTGGACTATTTTTTGTGCAGAATTTGCCAAAGGGAAGGCGATTGCATTTCATTAACACGGTGGGTTTGTTATCTTCATCTCGCGGAATTGGGCAACTAAAAGACGAGATATAATGAAAGGACGTTGGGCGAAGTATCTGATGACAGGCGCAATGGTGGCGATTCTTGCGGCCTGCTCTTCCAAACCGACCGATCGCGGTCAACAGTATAAAGACGGGAAGTTATCCCAGCCTTTCTCTTTAGTTAACCAGCCAGACGCCGTGGGCGCTCCGATCAATGCCGGAGACTTCTCCGAGCAGGTCTACCAGATCCGCACTGCTTCTCCGCGTTTATACGGTTCGCAGAACAACGTCTATAGCGCCGTGCAGGACTGGCTGCGTGCAGGCGGTGATACCCGCAATATGCGCCAGTTTGGTATCGATGCCTGGCAGATGGAGGGGGCGGATAACTACGGTAACGTCCAGTTTACCGGTTACTACACCCCGGTTGTCCAGGCGCGACACACACGCCAGGGCGAGTTCCAGTATCCCATTTACCGTATGCCGCCGAAACGCGGTCGTCTGCCGTCCCGCGCCGAGATCTACGCTGGCGCGCTGAGCGAAAATTACGTGCTGGCCTACAGCAACTCCCTGATGGACAACTTCATTATGGACGTGCAGGGCAGCGGCTATATTGATTTTGGCGACGGCTCGCCGCTGAACTTCTTTAGCTACGCCGGGAAAAATGGCCATGCCTATCGCAGCATCGGTAAGGTGCTCATCGACCGTGGCGAAGTGAAACGAGAAGATATGTCGATGCAGGCGATCCGCGAGTGGGGCGAAAAACACAGCGAAGCGGAAGTGCGTGAGCTGCTTGAGCAGAACCCATCGTTTGTCTTCTTCAAACCGCAGAACTTTGCGCCGGTGAAAGGGGCGAGCGCCGTCCCGCTGATTGGCCGCGCTTCTGTGGCATCGGATCGTTCGATTATCCCGGCAGGTACTACGCTGCTGGCGGAAGTTCCACTCCTCGACAACAACGGCAAATTCAATGGCAAGTATGAATTACGCCTGATGGTGGCGCTGGACGTGGGTGGGGCGATCAAAGGCCAGCACTTCGACATTTATCAGGGCATCGGCCCGGATGCCGGCCATCGTGCAGGCTGGTATAACCACTACGGACGCGTGTGGGTGCTGAAGGCAGCGCCGGGTACCGGAAACGTATTCAGCGGCTGATTGTGGTATTCTGAGGGCAAGACGGATTACGGTTCAGGGTGAGGAATACCTCACCCTTTTTACATCTGAGGTTTTATGTCTGTGGTAATCAGCGATGCCTGGCGCCAGCGTTTCGGCGGCACGGCACGGTTATATGGTGAAAAAGCCCTGCAACTGTTCGCGGATGCGCATGTCTGCGTGGTGGGCATTGGTGGTGTGGGTTCGTGGGCGGCAGAAGCGCTGGCGAGAACCGGCATTGGCGCAATTACGTTGATTGATATGGATGACGTCTGCGTCACTAACACTAACCGTCAGATCCACGCCCTGCGTGATAACGTCGGTCTGGCGAAGTCCGAGGTGATGGCGGAGCGTATTCGTCTCATCAACCCGGAGTGTAGTGTGACGGTGATCGACGACTTTGTGACGGCAGATAACGTCGCGGAGTACATGAGCAAAGGCTACAGCTATGTGATTGATGCCATCGACAGCGTGCGGCCAAAAGCGGCGCTGATCGCTTACTGTCGTCGTTACAAGGTGCCGCTGGTGACAACGGGCGGCGCGGGTGGACAAATTGATCCGACGCAGATCCAGGTGGCGGATCTGGCGAAGACCATTCAGGATCCGCTGGCCGCTAAGCTACGCGAGCGCTTAAAAAGCGACTTCAACGTGGTGAAAAATAGCAAAGGCAAGCTGGGCGTGGACTGTGTGTTCTCGACAGAAGCGCTGGTTTATCCGCAGGCGGATGGTTCGGTCTGTGCAATGAAAAGCACGGCGGAAGGGCCAAAGCGGATGGATTGTGCCTCAGGGTTTGGAGCGGCCACCATGGTGACCGCCTCCTTCGGCTTTGTGGCGGTCTCTCACGCCCTGAAGAAGATGATGGCGAAGGCGGAACGTCAGGCCTGAGCCTGATGGGCGGCATCCAGTACCGCGTCGTTTAGCGCAATCAGTCCCTGACCGCGCGAGGCGCTAAGCTGCGCGCGAAGTCCCAGCTCATCAAACAGCGCCAGCGGAGAATGCGCCAGCAGCTCTGCGGCGCTTTTCCCTTCGATTGCGGTCAACAGCACCGCCAGCAGACCGCGAACAATGCGTCCCTCGCTGTCGCCGAAGAAATGCAGTTTCTCTCCGGATACGCTAAACCCAAGCCAGACGCGGTTCTCGCAGCCTGCGATCTCCTTCGCCTGTGATTTCAGCTCGTCTGACAGCGTGGGCAACTGTTTACCCAGCAGGATCAGCTGACGATATTTATCTTCCCACTGCGTGAGCGGGACGAAGGTCTGTTTTAACGTCTCTTCAGTAATAACGGTGCCGAACGGGTGCCCGGCTAAAGCTGAACTTGTCATTAATCCACCAGTAATTCCAGGGCGCGGTCGACGGCGGAAACCAGCGCATCGACGTCGCTTTTTGTATTGTACGGTGCAAACGAGGCGCGCAGGGTACCGCTCACGCCAATGGCCGCCAGCAGCGGCTGGGCGCAGTGCTGTCCGGCACGCAGGGCAATGCCGTATCCGGCAAGCAACGTCACCATGTCGCTATGGTGCACGCCCGCGAAATCAAAGGCGAGCAGGCTGGAGTCCTGGACGCGGAACGAACGAAAACCCGGACGTTTTTTCAGTTCTTCTTCCGCCAGCGTCGCCAGACCCCGGCTCCAGCTTTCAGCCTGAACCACGTCCGTTTCTGCCAGCCATTCGAGCGCTGCGCTCAGACCGATAACCCCGGCCACGTTTGGGGTACCGGCTTCCAGGCGGTAGGGTACATCCTGCGTTTTAAAACCGTCGAAGGTGACTTCGGTAATCATCTTGCCGCCGCCGAGCCACGGCGTCATCCGGGCCAGCAGTTCAGCTTTGCCGTACAGCGCGCCGATACCGGTTGGCCCGTACAATTTGTGTCCTGAGAAGGCATAGAAGTCGATATCCAGCGCCTGAACGTCAGCCGGAAAATGCACCACACCCTGCGCACCGTCGACCATCACCACCACGCCGCTGGCATGGGCAATCTCAATGGCACGCGCCAGATCCGGGCAGCCGCCGGTGACGTTGGACATCTGCCCCAGCGCCAGAATACGGCTGCGCGGCGTAATCAGCTCAGGCAGACGCGCCATGTCAGGCAGGAAGTCCGCACCCAACGGGAGCTTTACAACCCGTGCCCCGGTTTGTTCGGCCACCATCAGCCAGGGTACCAGGTTGGCGTGGTGTTCCGCCTCGCTGACGATGATCTCATCCCCGGGCTGCAACAGCGGACGCGCGTAACATTGCGCCACCATGTTAATGGCCTCTGTGGTGCCCCGCGTCCAGACGATGTTCTTACCGCTGTCAGCATTGATCAGGCGCGCGACCTGATCCCGTGCGGCTTCGTATTGCGCCGTTAAGCGCTGCGCGTCGGCATACTGGCTGCGGTGCACGTTCCCGGCGCTCAGGCTGTAAAACTGGCGGGTTGCCTCAATCACCGCCTGCGGTTTAAGGGCCGTGGCGGCGCTATCAAGATAAATGCCGGCATCGGCCAGCGCAGGAAACTGTGCGCGAAACTGCGCAGGACTGAAAGCGTTCATGGAATTCCTCATATCGATTCTACGATCGTCGCGCAAATTCATCGGCAGGGCAAGGAAGTTGATATCTATCAGATTTGTCTGCTTATCCTGGCGAGTCTGAAAAAGCAGGTTATGCTAAATAGTGTTAGGCGGATGTTTTAGCCTGTTATAAATCGAGGTTTGAATAGCATTAATTGCTAAAGGAGATAATCATGAAAAAGACAGCTGCAATCATTTCTGCCTGTGCGTTGACCTTTGCCCTGAGCGCCTGTTCTGGTAATAACTACGTAATGCATACCAACGATGGTCGATCTATCGTCTCTGAAGGGAAACCGACAACCGATAATGATACCGGGATGATTTCTTACAAAGATGCTAACGGGAACAAACAGCAGATCAACCGCAGTGACGTGAAAGAGATGAAGGAAATCGAGCATTAACAGTTAGATAAGCGAAAAAAAAGCACCGCAAGTTGGCGGTGCTACATTAATCACTATGGACAGACAGGGTAAATGTACAGGAAGTGAAAAATTGGTAGCGTTGCTACCGTGGTCTGAATCGCAGACCAATTGCAAACACAACAACACAACATCACAACCGTAAGCCAAAAGCCCTTCAGAACACGCATTCCAAAAAAAGCTTTTCGTTCCGGCTCAGGAAGTGCCGCCACTATAGGTATTTGCTGGTAGTTCCTCAACGGACAAATTATAATGGCTCAGATAAAAAAAACTAATAGGTTAAACGTTGTTTCCTATATGTTAAATCTCGTTAACATCTAAGCCAGATAACCATGTCCAAGCGATTGCCACCCCTTAATGCATTACGTGTTTTTGATGCAGCAGCACGCCACCTCAGCTTCACCCGCGCAGCCGATGAGCTTTTTGTGACGCAGGCCGCAGTAAGTCATCAAATCAAGTCTCTGGAGGATTTTCTGGGGCTTAAGCTGTTCCGTCGACGCAACCGTTCGTTGCTGTTGACCGAAGAGGGGCAGAGCTATTTTCAGGATATTAAAGAGATTTTTTCCCAGCTGACGGAGGCCACTCGTAAACTTCAGGCCCGGAGTGCAAAAGGCGCTCTGACTGTGAGTTTATTGCCCAGTTTTGCCATTCAGTGGCTGGTGCCGCGACTCTCAAGCTTTAACTCAACTTATCCGGGAATCGATGTCCGAATCCAGGCGGTGGACCGTCAGGAAGACAAGCTTGCAGATGATGTGGACGTGGCGATTTTTTACGGTCGCGGTAACTGGCCGGGCTTGCGTGTGGAAAAATTATACGCAGAATATCTGTTGCCGGTCTGTTCACCGCTGCTGCTGACGGGGGATAAAGCGCTCAAAACGCCAGCCGATCTGGCGCAACATACGCTTTTGCACGATGCGTCGCGTCGCGACTGGCAAACTTATACCCGCCAGTTAGGTCTTAATCATATAAACGTGCAGCAGGGTCCCATTTTTAGCCACAGCGCGATGGTGCTACAGGCTGCCATTCACGGGCAGGGCGTGGCGTTGGCAAACAACGTTATGGCGCAGTCCGAAATTGAGGCAGGCCGTCTGGTTTGCCCATTTAACGATGTACTGGTCAGCAAGAATGCATTTTATCTGGTTTGTCATGACAGTCAGGCAGAACTGGGTAAAATAGCCGCTTTCCGGCAGTGGATACTGGCGAAAGCGGCAAGCGAGCAAGAAAAATTCCGCTTCAGGTATGAACAATAACGTTTGTGTGCCGGGCACGCATCAATTCAGGACTTAAACATGACCAGCCGATTCATGCTGATTTTCGCCGCGGTGAGTGGCTTTATTTTTGTAGCTCTGGGCGCGTTTGGCGCGCATGTCTTAAGCAAATCTCTGGGCGTTGTGGAGATGGGCTGGATCCAGACCGGCCTTGAATATCAGGCGTTCCACACGCTGGCGATTTTTGGGCTGGCGGTGGCGATGCAGCGCCGCATCAGCATCTGGTTTTACTGGAGCAGCGTCTTTCTGGCGCTGGGTACCGTACTGTTCAGCGGCAGTCTTTACTGTCTGGCGCTGTCGCATTTACGCCTGTGGGCGTTTGTTACACCTGTCGGCGGCGTCAGCTTCCTGGCGGGTTGGGTGTTAATGTTTATCGGAGCTATCCGTCTGAAACGCAAGGGCGTTGTTCATGAATAAGGTTGTTTTATATTGTCGCCCGGGGTTTGAGAAAGAGTGCGCCGCGGAAATCACCGATAAAGCGGCGAAGCGTGAAGTCTTCGGATTCGCTCGCGTCAAAGAGAACGCGGGCTATGTGGTATTTGAATGCTATCAGCCTGATGATGCCGACAAGCTGGCGCGCGAACTGCCGTTCAGCTCATTGATTTTCGCCCGTCAGATGTTTGTCGCGGGTGAACTGCTGAAAGATCTTCCGCCGGAAGATCGCATCACGCCGATTGTTGGCCTGTTGCAGGGCGTGGTGGAGAAGGGCGGCGATTTGCGCGTGGAAGTGGCCGACACAAACGAAAGCAAAGAGCTGATGAAGTTCTGCCGTAAGTTCACCGTGCCGCTGCGCGCGGCGCTGCGTGATGCGGGTGTGCTGACAAACTACGAAACGCCAAAGCGCCCGGTCGTGCATATCTTCTTTATTGCGCCAGGATGTTGCTACGCTGGCTACTCGTATACCACCAATAACTCGCCGTTCTTTATGGGGATCCCGCGTCTGCGCTTCCCGGCAGATGCGCCGAGCCGTTCAACCCTCAAGCTGGAAGAGGCGTTTCACGTCTTTATCCCGGCGGACGAGTGGGACGAACGGCTGGCAAACGGCATGTATGCCGTAGACCTTGGCGCGTGCCCGGGCGGCTGGACCTATCAGCTGGTGAAACGCAACATGTGGGTTTCGTCTGTGGATAACGGCCCGATGGCGCAAAGCCTGATGGATACCGGGCAGGTCACCTGGCTGTGTGAGGACGGCTTCCGCTATCGCCCGAACCGCAACAACATCTCCTGGATGGTGTGCGACATGGTAGAAAAACCGGCGAAAGTCGCGGCGCTGATGGCCTCCTGGCTGGTGAACGGCTGGTGTCGTGAGACGATTTTCAACCTCAAGCTGCCGATGAAAAAGCGCTACGAAGAGGTGTCGCAGAACCTGGCTTATATTCAGCAGCAGCTGGACGAACACGGGATTAACGCGGAAATCCAGGCGCGTCAGCTTTATCACGACCGCGAAGAAGTGACGGTGCATATCCGTCGCTGGTGGGCGGCAGTGGGTGGGCGTCGCGACGAGCGATAGTCCCCTCACCCTAACCCTCTCCCAAAGGGGAGAGGGGACTGCTCCGTGCGGTCTTTTCCCCCTCGCCCCTTTGGGGTGAGGGGGATCTTAACGTTCTAACCTTAACTGCTGTAAATTCCCGTCCAGCTGTAAATCCGTCTGTAGCGTCGCCACCTCCCGGCAGATAAACGCCATCTCTTTATGCGCCTCCAGCTTCTTGCGCCATTTTTCCGGCACTTCATCAAGCCTGGCGTAAATTCCTTCCAGACTCTGAAACTCCGTCAGCAGCTGTGCGGCGCTTTTGGGTCCAATACCGGCGACACCCGGCACTTTAGAGCTGCTGATCCCCGCCAGCCCCCAGTAATCCGGCAGTTGCGCAGGCGATACGCCAAACTCGCTGGCAATGAATGGCGCGTCCAGCCAGCGTTTTTGAAAGTAGTCCCGGATGCGGATCGTTGGAGAGAGCAGCTGGCAGTAGCCTTTGTCGGTTGAAACGATAGTCGCCTGATGCCCGGCGCTCGCGACTTTAACCGCCAGCGTTGCGGCTAAATCGTCAGCCTCATTACCGTGGGCGCCCCAGCACGGAACGCCGCGCTGCTCAAAGGCCGCGCGGATAGCGGGCATTTCTGCGTGCAGATCGTCCGGCATCGGCGCACGTCCGGCTTTGTAGTCCGGCAGGCGCTGGTGCCGCCAGCCGGTATTGCGTGCTTCATCGTCGAATACGGCAACAGCGTGGGTGGGTTCGCTATGGCGAATGAGCTGCTCCAGCGCGTGTAAACAGGTGTCCTTGCAGGGTGTGCCCTGTACCGCATGAATACGGCGAATCAGGTTAAGTGCATCGACGATAAGCAAATGAACGGCCACAGATAATCTCCCTTCTGTCTAATGGGTGAAGGGTAACACTGAGCGCAGCATGAAACTATGAATGGTGGGGAAAACAGGAAGAAGCCTCGCAAAACGAGGCTTCCTGAGAGGCTTAATCGCAGGTGACGATCTTCATCGCCAGACCACCGCGGGAAGTTTCGCGGTATTTGGCGTTCATATCTTTACCGGTTTCGTACATGGTTTCGATAACCTTGTCGAGGCAGACGCGCGGTTCGCTGGTACGACGCAGCGCCATACGGGCCGCGTTCACCGCTTTCACAGAGGCGATGGCGTTACGCTCGATGCATGGCACCTGAACCTGTCCGCCGACCGGATCGCAGGTCAGCCCCAGGTTATGTTCCATGCCGATTTCCGCCGCAATACACACCTGCGCAGGGCTTGCGCCCAGCAATTCGGCCAGACCCGCCGCCGCCATAGAGCAGGCTACGCCCACTTCACCCTGACAGCCCACTTCCGCGCCAGAAATTGAGGCGTTCATCTTGTACAGTGAGCCAATCGCACTGGCGACCAGCAGGTAGCGCGCGAGTGAGTTTGCGTTCACTTCGCGGATAAACTTGTCGTAATACGCCAGGACCGCCGGAACAATGCCGCATGCCCCGTTGGTTGGCGCGGTGACGACGCGGCCGCCCGCGGCGTTCTCTTCGTTTACCGCCAGCGCGAACATGTTGATCCAGTCGACGACGGCCATCGGGTCGGTGGTGGTTTTGTCGGTGCTGACCAGCATGCGGCGCAGCGCAGCCGCACGACGCGGAACACGCAGTTTACCCGGCAGCACGCCTTCGGTGGTGATCCCGCGCTCAATGCCGCTGCGCATCACTTCCCAGACGTTAGCGAAGTGCTGTTCCAGCTCCTCTTTGCTGTGCAGGGCCAGCTCGTTTTTCATCATCAGGCCGGAGAGAGAAAGCCCTGTCTCCTGGCAGTGACGCTGTAAGTCGGCCGCGTTTTTGTACGGGTACGGCACGTCAACGGCAGAATTAGTGCTTTGACCAAAATGGTCCTCGTCGACGATAAACCCGCCGCCGATGGAGTAATACGTCTGGCTGTAAACCGCTTTGTCGCCGGCCAGCGCGGTAATGCGCATGCCGTTTTCGTGCAGCGACAGGTTATCCGCATGGAAATTCATGCAGTGATCAACCGGGAATTCAACCTCATGCTCGCCGTTCGCCAGCAGCAAACGACCGTGGGTGTTCACGTCCTGGATAAAGCCAGGTATTGCATCAATATCAACGGTATCCGGCAGATTACCCGCCAGCCCCATGATAATGGCAATATCGGTATGGTGGCCTTTACCGGTCAGGGAAAGGGAACCATATACATCGACAACCACGCGGGTGATGTCGTGCAAAATGCCGCGTGCAATCAAGTCATCCGTGAATTGTTTACCGGCTTTCATTGGTCCGACGGTGTGAGAGCTGGAAGGACCAATACCGATTTTGAAGATATCGAATACGCTAATCATGATGCGTCCATTGCTTCAGTCAGAGGGGAGAAGTGCGCCGTCCGCAGACGGCGCAGGAGGTATTAGCTGAACAGCGAGTAGAAAATAGCGGAGATGGCAATCAGGCCCATCACAACAACGAACACGTTGCTGATATGGCCGCTGTATTTACGCATCGCAGGCACTTTCTGAATCGCGTACATCGGCATCAGGAACAGGATCATCGCGATAATCGGGCCGCCCAGGGTTTCAATCATGCCCAGAATGCTTGGGTTCAGGGTGGCTACCGCCCAGGTGGTCACCAGCATGAACAGCGCAGTGATTTTGTTCAGACGGTTGATTTCAATGGTCTTGCCTTTACCGCGCAGAGATTTAATCACCATGCCGTTGAAGCCTTCACGTGCGCCCAGGTAGTGGCCCAGGAAGGATTTGGTGATGGCGATAATTGCGATGATCGGCGCCATCCACGCAATCAGCGGTGCGTTAAAGTGGTTTGCCAGGTAAGACAGAATAGAGATGTTCTGCTCTTTCGCCGCCGCCAGATCCGCCGGGGAGAGGCTCAGCACGCAGCTGAACACGAAGAACATTACAGTCAGTACCATCATGATGTGCGCGCGAGCCAGGATGCTGGAGCACTTCTTCTCTGCGCCATTGCCGTACTCTTCACGCTTCGCTACCGCGAAGGAAGAGATGATTGGCGAGTGGTTGAAGGAGAACACCATCACCGGGATCGCCAGCCACAGGGTCAGCAGCAGACCGTTGCCGGTCGTGGATGCGCTGCTGAGAGACAGGGTTTCCAGCGCAGCGCCGTTCCACTGTGGGATCAGGTACAGAGCCAGCACCATCAGGGCCGCAACAAACGGGAACACCAGCACGCTCATCGCTTTCACAATCATCTGCTCGCCGAAGCGCACGATGGTCATCATACCGACGATCAGGATCAGGGACAGAATCGCACGCGGCGGCGGGGTCATCTGAAGCTGGTGCATCATAAAGCTTTCAACGGTGTTGGTGATAGCAACGCTGTACACCAGCAGAATCGGGTAAATCGCGAAGAAGTAGAGCAGGGTAATCAGCTTACCTGCGCCGACGCCGAAGTGTTCTTCAACGACTTCAGTGATGTCTTCGCCCGGGTTTTTACCGGACAGCACGAAGCGGGTCAGGCCGCGGTGTGCAAAGAAGGTCATCGGGAAGGCGATGAGGGCCATGATGATCAGCGGGATCATACCGCCGACACCTGCGTTGATAGGAAGGAACAGTACACCAGCGCCGATTGCTGTGCCGTACAGGCCAAGCATCCACATGGTATCCGTTTTGCGCCAGGCGCTTCGGGATTCAATCGAAGCAACGGTGCTGGTTTGAGTGGTTTCCATCTGTATCTCCTGGAGGAAGCAAATTGTCAGGTTTTTAGTCAAATCCGATGAAAAAGTGCCTGACGGTAATATGAAATTCGTTCAGTGACGGTTTTTTAATAATTTTTGCCCGTAACTATTGGCGGGCGGAAAGATACATTCTAGTTATGAATCTATCAGTGATCGCGATCCCAAATGCAATAATCCACTTGTGATGTGGGTATCTTTAGACCATTTATCTGTTAAAAAAACATCAAAGAGAATTTACGGGCGCGAAGGCTACCATTAACGACATGTTTTCGAAAAGGTCGACCCGCGAGATAGGTGTCTTTCGCTGTAAAGAAATGGGATTTTAGGATTTTCTGGCGGGTAATTTCGATTAAGGCTGATTATTTACGGTTTCAAAAACTAGGTAATCGTTTGCGCAGGCGTCAGATTTGTTAATAACATTGAAGATCGCTATGAATTGCATTACGAATAAAAAAGCCGGATGACGATCCGGCTTGAGAGGAGATAAATGTCGCTTTACTTGATGATTTCGTAACACGGAATATAGGCAGAGCCCGGAAGCTTCATGCGGTGCTGAGCGACAAAGCCCTGCAACATGTCATCCATGCGGCGCATCATCTCCGGGTCACCGTGGATCTTATACGGGCCAAACTCTTCAATTGCGCGTATTCCCACCTCTTTCACGTTCCCCGCCACGATGCCAGAGAAGGCGCGACGCAGGTCGGCAGCCAGTACTTCCACCGGCTGATCCGGATAGAGTTTAAGGTTCGCCATGTTCTCATGCGACGGCTCGAAGGGGATCTGAAGATCCGGTGCGATACGGATGGACCAGTTAAAGCTGTAGGCATCCCCGGTATCACGACGATTCTCTTTTACCAGCGGCATCGCTTTTTTCATCTGACGGGCCACTTCTGCGGCATCGTCAATAATAATGCGGTAGTGACGGCGCGCGTCTTCGCCCAGCGTATGCACGATAAACTCGTCCAGCACGCGGAAGTAGTCGGCGCTCTCTTTCGGGCCGGTCAGGATCAGCGGCAGAACCTGATCTTTGTTGGCCGGGTTCATCAGGATCCCGAGCAGGTAAAGCAGCTCTTCCGCCGTACCCACGCCGCCCGGGAAGATGATGATGCCGTGCGCGATACGGACAAACGCCTCAAGACGTTTTTCGATATCCGGCATAATAATCAGTTCGTTAACCAGCGGGTTAGGCGGCTCAGCGGCGATGATCGACGGCTCGGTCATGCCGATAAAACGGCCTTCTTTATAGCGTTGCTGCGCGTGACCTACTGCCGCGCCTTTCATTGGCGCTTCCATCGCGCCAGGACCGCAACCGGTACAGATATTCAGTTCGCGCAGGCCGAGCTGCGTCCCCACGCGGCGGGCATACAGGTATTCGGTTTCGTTAATGGAGTGACCCCCCCAGCAGACGACCATGTTCGGCGCTTCGCCCACGTGCAGGGCGCGGGCGTTACGCAGAATGGAGAAGACCAGGTTGGTGATATGAACGGAACTTTCCAGGTCAAGATGCTGGAAACGTCCGGCGTTGCTGATCTGTCCGTTAACAAACAGAATGTCGCGCAGCACGGCAAACAGGTTGGCCTGAAGTGAGCGAATAATACGCCCGTCGACAAAAGCGTCTTCCGGCGGGTTGATCACTTCCAGCTTCACCCCGCGCTCGCGGCGCAGCACGTTGATATCAAAACTTTCGAAGCGGGACAGCAGCTCTTTACTGTTGTCGGTCAGGCTTCCGGAGTTCAGTACGGCAAGTGAACAGTTACGAAACAGTTGATAAAGGTCGCTACTGGCGGTGCGTTTAAGCATGTCCACTTCCAGCTGCGACAACATATCCATAGAGCCAAGCGGGCTAATATGTGTAATCAAGTGAGCTCCTTATGGGACGATTATCGTCTTTCCCTGTTGATTACAATAGCCCTGGCTTATGACGTTTCACAACACTTCGGGCGGAATACCGCCCGCATATTGTGAAAATATTTATCTTACTGGCGCACCAGCCGTCCGGTGGCAGGCACAAAATCGGTATTGGTGCGCCACGGATTGATATCCAGGCCGCCGCGACGGGTGTAGCGAGCGTAAACGCTCAGCTTTTCGGGCTGGCAGAAACGCTGGATGTCGTTGAAGATGCGCTCCACGCACTGCTCGTGGAATTCGTTGTGATGACGGAATGACACCAGGTAACGCAGCAGCTTTTCACGGTCAATCTGCGGGCCGCGGTACTGGATCTGTACCGAGCCCCAGTCCGGCTGATGGGTGATAAGGCAGTTGGATTTCAGCAGATGGCTGACCAGCGTCTCGTTGACCACTTTTCCGCCCGCCGCGTTTTCCAGGTAGTCGGTGCTAAATTCATAGCTTTCCACCTCAATGTCCTGATCGTCGATGCAGGTGCCGTGGAAATGGGCAATGGGCTGTCCTTCCAGCTCATGCAGACGGTATAACGAGACGGTTACGTTCCCCTGCGCGCATGCGCTTAAATCACGTTCAAGCGTCTGTTGTACCTCGTCCCAGCTGTTGAATTTGGTCTGGTTAAAGCTGTTGAGATAGAGCTTAAAGCTCTTGGATTCGACCAGGTTTACGCTGGCGTAATCCAGCTCGACGTGGCCCACGGCCACCTGCGGCAGACCGCGCGCATTCAGCCAGGAGAGTTCGTACAGCGTCCAGATGTCGCCGCCGACAAACGGCAGCGCGTCAGCGTGCAGCCCGAGCGGATCGCGGTTCAGACTGCGCGGCACGCCCTGCAACAGGCTTGCATCGTAGGTGTCGCGGTAATCGGTCGATTTACCCAGCGTTAAGCCCGTTAACGCCTGATGATTTTCGTAAGACATGTTTCATAGCCACTTTACAGGTACACTTATGGGCTGAGTTTATCCTGTCTTACAAGAAGAGAGAAATCGGTGGATATCGAAACTGCAAATGCCCTGACGTCCTTCACGACCCGCTATTGCGATGCCTGGCATGAAAAGCGGGGGACGTGGCCGCAAAGTTCTGACTTATATGGCGTGCCGTCACCGTGCATTATCGCTTCGCAGGATGATTACGTTATCTGGCAACCGAAACCGTTCACGGGCGAGCAGAATGTAAATGCGGTTGAACGCGCGATGGACCTTGTGATACAACCTGCGCTTCATGCATTTTATACCACGCAGTTTGCCGGGGATATGACTGCATGTTTTGCAGTACAGCCGCTGACGCTGCTGCAAACCTGGAGCGAAGACGATCTGCAACGCGTTCAGGAAAACCTCATTGGTCACCTGGTCACGCAAAAACGCCTTAAGCTCTCTCCGACTCTCTTTATTGCGACGCTCGACAGTGAACTGGACGTCATTTCTGTCTGCAACCTGTCTGGCGAGGTCATTAAAGAGACGCTCGGCACCCGCAACCGCGACGTTCTCGCGCCTTCACTTGCGGATTTCCTTACCCGAATTGAGCCGCTTCTGTAATCCATGATGCTACTGGGCGTGTGAGAGATCTCTTACACGCTCTGTGAGACATCGCCGAAACAATTAGCATTGTCTTAGGAATTTCAGATTAATATTAACTTCTCTTTCAACAAGTTAGTGGTTTTCTGAAAGGAAATCCCCCGTTTCGCCTGGCTTACATTGCTCACAAGGTGGGTTGTAAGACGAAGCAGAATAGCGGATTCTATCTGTGTCGACAGGATGCCGACACGAGAAACGAACATCAGGATGATGGCGTTTCTTACCAGGAACACGTCAGGATGACGCCGCAGGAAGGCTTCAGGATGAAGCAAAGTGGATCACGCAGGACGCGTAAGGGACACCTCCAGGAAGGAGAACGAGAGCCGGTCAGGATGGTCGGTGGGTCAGGATGGCCAGGACGTTTCAGGATGAAACCTACACATCAGGACGATGTGAGCAGGAAGCAAAAGGTAAAGGGATGACCAGGCCTTCGGGCATCAGGAAAAGTTGTCACGGATGAGCAGGGAGCACGTATTGTAGCTGGAATGCTGCGAAACGAACCGGGAGCACTGTTTTTACAGTGCTCCCTTTTTTTATTTCTGTCTTCCGCAATGCTATGCTTCGCGCCATTCCGTTTTTCAGTTGAGGTATATATGTCGCATCACGACAACGTTCGTGCGCAGTTGCACGCCATCGAAGCCCTTATGCGCCAGCATCAGCTGTGGCAGGATAACGCGCCGCAGCCAGACGCGTTCGCCAGCACCCAACCGTTTTGTCTGGATACGCTGGCCCCGTTCGAGTGGCTCCAGTGGGTCTTAATTCCGCGTATGCACGCGCTGCTGGAAGGTGGCCACGCGTTGCCCGCGTCTTTTGCCGTCTCTCCCTATTACGAAATGGCGCTGGAAGCGACCCACCCGGCGCGTGCCATGATGCTGGTGGAACTGGAAAAGCTGGATGCGCTTTTCGCCGGTGACGATGCATGACGCTTGAGATCCTTTATCAGGATGAGTGGTTAGTGGCGGTGAATAAACCGTCCGGCTGGCTGGTGCACCGAAGCTGGCTCGATCGCGATGAGAAAGTGGTGGTCATGCAAACCGTGCGCGATCAGATCGGTCAGCACGTCTTTACTGCTCATCGTCTGGATCGGCCAACCTCTGGCGT
The DNA here is from genome assembly GCF_048283985.1 of Enterobacter cloacae complex sp. 6730903. Taxonomy (NCBI): domain Bacteria; kingdom Pseudomonadati; phylum Pseudomonadota; class Gammaproteobacteria; order Enterobacterales; family Enterobacteriaceae; genus Enterobacter; species Enterobacter cloacae complex sp. 6730903. The sequence goes on from NZ_JBLVXX010000015.1 coordinate 93,710, forward strand.
TCTGCTGATGGGGCTTTCCAGTGAGGCCGGGCGCCTGCTGGCGCAGCAGTTTGAACAGCACCAGATCCAGAAACGCTACCACGCCATCGTGCGTGGCTGGCTGACGGACTCCGCCACGCTTGATTATCCGCTGGTGGAGGAACTGGATAAAATCGCCGATAAATTTGCCCGCGAGGATAAAGGCCCGCAGCCTGCGGTGACCGACTATCGCGGCATGGCGACCACAGAACTGCCGGTGGCGACCAGCAAATTTCCGACCACGCGATACAGTCTGGTTGAGCTTTTGCCCAAAACCGGGCGCAAGCACCAGCTTCGCCGTCACCTTGCACATCTGCGCCACCCGATTATCGGCGACAGCAAGCACGGCGATCTGCGCCAGAACCGCAGCGCGGCAGAGCACTTTGGCTGTAACCGGCTGATGCTGCACGCCAGCGAGCTACGCCTGACGCACCCGTTTACCGGCGAACCGCTGACTATTCGCGCGGGGCTGGACGAGGTCTGGATGCAGGCGCTGTCACAGTTTGGCTGGCTGGGACAACTCCCCGAAAATGAAAGGGTTGAGTTTGCCGCAGGCAACGTTCAGGATGAACAGCAAGCGCAATAATTACGGGAGCAAAGCATGGCTGAAGTAGGCATTTTTGTCGGCACGATGTACGGCAACTCGCTGCTGGTGGCGGAGGAAGCGGAAGCAATCCTCGTAAACCAGGGCCATAAAGCAACGGTCTATGAAGATCCGGAGCTGGCGGACTGGGAAAAGTATAAAGATAAATACATTCTGGTGGTGACCTCCACCACCGGGCAGGGCGATCTGCCGGACAGCATCGTCCCGCTTTTCCAGGGCATTAAAGACCAGCTTGGCTATCAGCCAGATGTTCACTATGGCATCATCGCCCTCGGCGATAGCTCTTACGCCAATTTCTGCGGCGGCGGTAAGCAGTTCGACGCGCTGTTGCAGGAACAGCGCGCTCAGCGCGTCGGAGAGATGTTACTGATTGATGCGGGTGAACACCCTGAGCCAGAAAGCGAATCAAACCCGTGGGTCGAGCACTGGGCAACGCTGCTTAAATAACCCTGCGCTATACCAATGCCAGGCCGGGTCAGGCGTCGCCGCCACCCGGCATTACACCCCGCCCCAAACGCCATTTCCGTGAACCACCTTCCACTCCTCTGGGCTTATGCCCTAAACAACCTCCCTCACGCCCTTCAATACTGTGTTTTTGCACGGTGAGGTGAAGAGGCACTCCTTCATATACTTTTCCCGTCACTATAAAACGGCTTCGGGCCGTACCAAAACCAAACACAAATCTCTCATTCTGATTACCCTACAGGTGCTGTACAGAATGAACCAGGCGAAAGCTATGTTTCAGGAGTGCAACAATGAGTACATTAAGCCACGCAGCGAGCAGCGCTGAGAAGCGCACCAACGCCCGCTACTGGATAGTGGTGATGCTGTTTATCGTCACCTCTTTCAACTACGGCGACCGTGCCACGTTATCCATTGCCGGCTCTGAGATGGCAAAAGATATCGGACTTGATCCGGTGGGTATGGGTTATGTTTTCTCCGCATTTTCATGGGCCTACGTAATCGGCCAAATCCCTGGCGGCTGGCTGCTGGACCGCTTTGGCTCAAAACGGGTCTATTTCTGGTCCATTTTCATCTGGTCGATGTTTACCCTGTTACAGGGCTTCGTGGATATCTTCAGCGGCTTCGGCATTATCATTGCGCTCTTTACCCTCCGCTTCCTGGTGGGCTTAGCGGAAGCGCCATCATTCCCTGGCAACAGCCGTATTGTGGCCGCCTGGTTCCCGGCGCAGGAGAGGGGAACGGCGGTAGCCATCTTTAACTCGGCGCAATACTTTGCGACGGTTATTTTCGCGCCAATCATGGGCTGGCTGACGCACGAAGTGGGCTGGTCGCACGTCTTCTTCTTCATGGGCGGGCTGGGGATCGTCATCAGCTTCATCTGGCTGAAAGTGATCCACGAACCAAACCAGCATCCGGGCGTGAACAAGAAAGAGCTGGACTACATTGCTGAAGGTGGGGCGCTGATCAACATGGATCAGAAAACCCAGAAAGCTAAAGTTCCGTTCAGCCAGAAATGGGGGCAGATCAAACAGCTCGTCGGCTCACGAATGATGATCGGTATCTATCTCGGCCAGTACTGCATTAACGCCTTAACCTACTTCTTTATCACCTGGTTCCCGGTTTACCTGGTGCAGGCGCGTGGGATGTCGATTCTGAAGGCGGGGTTTGTCGCCTCCGTGCCGGCCATCTGCGGCTTCGTGGGCGGGGTGCTTGGCGGGGTCATCTCCGACTGGCTGATGCGTCGTACCGGTTCGCTGAATATTGCGCGTAAAACGCCAATCGTGCTCGGCATGCTGCTCTCCATGACCATGGTGTTCTGTAACTACGTCAGCGCGGAGTGGATGATTATCGGCTTTATGGCGATGGCCTTCTTCGGTAAAGGCATTGGCGCACTGGGCTGGGCGGTGATGGCAGATACCGCGCCGAAAGAGATCAGCGGCCTGAGCGGCGGTCTGTTCAACATGTTTGGCAACATTTCCGGCATTGTCACCCCAATCGCTATCGGTTACATCGTCGGCACCACCGGCTCCTTCAACGGCGCGCTGATTTATGTAGGCGTCCATGCGCTGGTGGCGGTACTCAGTTATCTGGTGCTGGTGGGTGACATCAAACGAATCGAACTAAAACCTGTTGGGGAGCGTGGATGATGACAACGCAATCAAGCCCGATCGTGACGGAGATGAAGGTCATTCCGGTGGCGGGGCAGGACAGCATGCTGCTCAACATTGGTGGCGCGCATAACGCCTGGTTCACCCGCAACATTGTGGTGCTGACCGACAGCGCAGGGAATACCGGCGTCGGGGAAGCGCCTGGCGGAGAGGTGATTTACCAGACGCTGGTCGACGCCATCCCGCAGGTGGTTGGGCAGGAGGTCGCCCGCCTGAACAAGGTGGTTCAGCGGGTGCATAAGGGCAACCAGTCGGCGGATTTTGATACCTTCGGCAAAGGCGCCTGGACGTTTGAACTGCGCGTTAACGCGGTGGCGGCGCTGGAGGCGGCTCTCCTCGATTTACTGGGCAAGGCGCTGAACGTGCCGGTCTGCGAACTGCTGGGGCCAGGCAAACAGCGTGATGCGGTAACGGTGCTGGGCTATCTGTTCTACGTTGGCGACCGGACGAAAACCGATCTGCCGTATCTGGAACGCTCGCCGGGCAGCCACGCGTGGTATCACCTGCGTCATCAGGAGGCGCTCTCTGGCGAAGCGGTGGTACGCCTGGCAGAGGCGGCGCAGGATCGCTACGGCTTTAAAGACTTCAAGCTGAAAGGCGGCGTTCTGCCCGGCGAGCAGGAGATTGACAGCGTGCGCGCGTTGAAAAAACGCTTCCCGGAGGCACGCATCACCGTCGATCCGAACGGCGCCTGGCTGCTGGATGAAGCTATCGCGCTGTGCAAAGGGCTGGGCGACGTGCTGACCTACGCGGAAGATCCGTGCGGCGCCGAGCAGGGCTTTTCTGGCCGCGAGGTGATGGCCGAATTCCGCCGCGCTACCGGGCTGCCGGTTGCGACCAACATGATCGCCACCAACTGGCGTGAAATGGGCCATGCGGTGATGCTGAATGCGGTGGACATACCGCTGGCGGACCCGCACTTCTGGACTCTTTCCGGCGCGGTGCGCGTGGCACAGCTGTGCGATGACTGGGGGCTCACCTGGGGCTGCCACTCCAATAACCATTTTGACATTTCGCTGGCGATGTTTACCCACGTTGGCGCGGCGGCGCCGGGCAACCCGACCGCCATCGATACGCACTGGATCTGGCAGGAAGGCGAAGCGCGCCTGACCAAAAATCCACTTGAAATCAAAAACGGCACCATTGCCGTACCGGATGCGCCGGGGCTGGGCGTGGAGCTTGACTGGGATCAGATCCACAAGGCGCATGAAGCGTATAAAAAACTGCCGGGCGGCGCGCGTAACGACGCAGGCCCGATGCAATACCTTATCCCCGGCTGGACATTTGACCGTAAGCGCCCTGTATTTGGACGTCACTGATAAAAGGATCGAACGATGAGCACATTTTCTACCCCTGTAGTCACCTCCATGCAGATCATTCCTGTCGCGGGACATGACAGCATGCTGATGAACCTGAGCGGCGCCCATGCGCCGTTCTTCACCCGTAATATTGTGGTGATCAAGGACAACTCAGGGCATACCGGTGTCGGTGAAATCCCGGGCGGGGAGAAGATCCGTAAAACGCTGGAGGACGCCATTCCGCTGGTGGTGGGTAAAACGCTGGGCGAGTACAAAAATGTGCTGACTCGCGTGCGAACGACCTTTGCCGATCGTGATGCGGGTGGCCGTGGTCTGCAAACGTTTGATCTGCGCACCACTATCCATGTGGTCACGGGCATTGAAGCCGCGATGCTGGATCTGCTGGGCCAGCATCTGGGCGTCAATGTCGCCTCCCTGCTGGGAGACGGCCAACAGCGCAGCGAAGTGGAAATGCTCGGCTACCTGTTCTTTATCGGCAACCGCAAACTCACCCCGCTGCCGTACCAGAGCCAGCCGGACGAAAAATGCGACTGGTATCGTGTGCGTCACGATGAAGCGATGACCCCGGACGCGGTAGTGCGCCTGGCGGAAGCCGCGTATGAAAAATATGGCTTTAATGACTTCAAGCTGAAAGGCGGCGTACTGGCGGGTGAAGAAGAAGCAGAGGCGATCGCCGCGCTGGCGAAGCGCTTCCCGCAGGCGCGCGTCACGCTGGATCCGAACGGTGCCTGGTCGCTTGATGAGGCGATAAAAATCGGTAAGCAGCTCAAAGGCGTGCTGGCCTACGCGGAAGATCCGTGCGGCGCAGAGCAGGGTTTCTCCGGACGTGAAGTGATGGCGGAGTTCCGTCGCGCCACCGGGCTGCCAACAGCTACCAACATGATCGCGACCGACTGGCGTCAGATGGGGCACACGCTCTCGCTGCAATCGGTGGACATTCCGCTGGCAGACCCGCACTTCTGGACGATGCAGGGTTCGGTTCGCGTGGCGCAGATGTGCCATGAGTTCGGCCTGACCTGGGGCTCGCACTCCAACAACCACTTCGACATCTCGCTGGCGATGTTCACCCACGTAGCGGCTGCTGCGCCGGGCAACATTACCGCCATCGACACCCACTGGATCTGGCAGGAGGGCAACCAGCGCCTGACCAAACAGCCGTTTGAAATCAAAGGCGGCATGGTGCAAGTTCCTGCTACGCCGGGGCTGGGCGTTGAGCTGGATATGGATCAGGTCATGAAAGCGCATGAGCTGTACCAGAAACACGGCCTGGGCGCGCGTGATGACGCGCTGGCGATGCAATACCTGATCCCAGAGTGGACATTCGACAATAAACGTCCGTGCATGGTACGATAAGCGCATTGGGACCGCTCCCATGAGTGGTCCCTTACGTGGTGTATGCTTAACGTAACTAACATGCGTAAGGATGGCTTATGAAAATTGTTATCGCTCCGGACTCGTATAAGGAAAGCTTGAGCGCGCTGGAGGTGGCGACGGCGATAGAGGTCGGTTTTCGCGAAATTTTCCCGTCAGCGGACTATGTCAAATTACCGGTTGCCGATGGTGGCGAAGGGACGGTGGAAGCGATGGTGGCTGCCACGCATGGGCGTCTTGTCCATGTTCCCGTTACCGGACCTTTGGGTGAACGGGTGGAAGGGTTTTTCGGGTTATCCGGAGACGGGAAAAGCGCCTTTATCGAGATGGCGGCAGCGAGCGGTCTGGAGCTTGTTGCTCCCGCAAAGCGTAACCCGTTAATCACCACCTCCTGGGGAACCGGGGAACTGATCCGTCATGCGCTGGATGCGGGCGTTAAGCATATCATTATTGGCATTGGAGGCAGCGCGACCAATGACGGTGGCGCAGGCATGGTGCAGGCGCTGGGCGTAAAACTGCTGGATGCGAAAGCAAAGCCCGTTGGGCCGGGCGGCGGCGAACTGGCAAGCCTTGCGCATATCGATCTTAGCGGGCTGGATAAGCGGCTGGCAGACTGTCGAATTGAAGTGGCCTGCGATGTGACCAACCCCCTGATCGGCGAGACTGGCGCTTCTGCGGTATTTGGTCCGCAGAAAGGGGCGTCGCCGGAGATGGTCAGGACGCTGGACAACGCGCTGGCGCATTACGCAAAAATTATCGCCCGGGATCTGGATATTGACGTCTTAAACCTGGCGGGCGGCGGTGCGGCTGGCGGAATGGGGGCGGCGCTGTATGCATTTTGCGGCGCACAGCTCCGTCAGGGGATTGAGATTGTCACCGATGCCCTGCATCTTGATGAACAGGTCGCGGATGCCGATCTGGTGATCACGGGCGAAGGGCGTATCGACAGCCAGACGATCCACGGCAAAGTGCCCGTTGGCGTGGCGAGAGTCGCGAAACGCTATAACAAACCGGTTATCGGCATTGCCGGCAGCCTGACGGCGGATGTTGGCGTGGTGCATGAGCACGGACTGGATGCCGTATTCAGCGTGATTTACACCATCTGCTCGCTGGAGGACGCGCTGGAAAATGCGCAACAGAATGTACAGATGGCCGCAAGGAATATTGCGGCGGTGATAAAGATGGGGCAGGGGATGTCGCGTTAACGTTCGTGCTTTTGTAGGCCCGGTAAGCGAAGTGTATGACCGGATACATAGGTGACAGATCAGACCGGGAACATAGGTAACACTTTTCAGTCTATCCGGAGCACACTCTGGGTTTTTCGGTCGTAGTACGC